>NZ_LZLL01000431.1:0-35856 GCF_001669335.1 Mycobacterium sp. 1245852.3
ACCGGCTGGCCCACCGGCTGACCGGCCTCGGCGTCAGCCGCGGTGAGCGGGTGGCGCTGCTGTTCGGCCGCTCGGCCGAGGCGATCGTGGCGATCGTGGCGGTGCTCAAGACCGGCGCGGCCTACCTGCCGATCGACCCGGGGCTGCCGGCGGAGCGGATCGGCTTCATGCTCGCCGACGCCGCGCCGATGGTGGCGATCAGCACCGCCGGGCTGGCCGAGCGGCCGAACAGCAGCGCCACCCGCTCACCGCGGCTGACGCCGAGGCCGGTCAGCCGGTGGGCCAGCCGGTTGGCGGCCTCGTCGAGCTCGCGGTAGGTCCACGAGCGGTCGTCGCAGCGCAGCGCCACCGCGTCCGGGGTGCGCGCCACCTGCTCGGCGAACAGCGCCGGAATCGAGGCGTCGGTGGTCGCGGGCGCGGTCAGCGCCGCGCGGTTGCCCAGGGCGTCCAGGCGGGCGCGTTCGTGCCGGTCCAGCAGGTCCACCGTCGACAGGGCGCGGGCGGGATCGGCCGTCATCGCCTCCAGCACCCGCTGCAGGCGCGCGATCAGCGTCTCGATGGTGGCCGCGTCGAACACGTCGGTGCGGAACTCCACCCGCCCGCCGATCCCGGCGGGCTCGTTGTCCTCGCCCCAGCGTTCGGCCAGCGAGAACACCAGATCCATGCGGGCGACCTGGGTGTCCAGCGGTATCGAGGTCACCTGCACGTCGCCCAGGGCCAGTCCGGCGCCGGGGTCGCTGTCCTGCCCGGCGAAGTTCTGCCAGGCCAGCATCACCTGCACCAGCGGGTGGTGGGTCAGGCTTCGGGTCGGGTTGACGCGCTCGACCAGCACCTCGAACGGCACGTCCTGGTGCTCGAAGGCCTCCAGGCTGCGGGCGCGGACGCGGGTCAGCAGTTCGGTGAAACTCGGGTCACCGGCCAGGTCGACGCGGAGCACCAGGGTGTTGACGAAGAACCCGACCAGGTCGTCGAGCGCGGGGTCGCGCCGGCCGGCGATCGGGAAGCCGACCGCCACATCGGTGCTGGCGCTGATCTTCGACAGCAGCACCGCCAGCGCGGCCTGCACCACCATGAAGCTGGTCGAGTTGTACTCGCGGGCCAGCCCGGCGACCTGCTGCTGCAGGTCGGCCGGCCAGTCCACCTCGACGGCCGCCCCGCGCTGATCGGCGATCTGCGGGTAGGGCCGGTCGGTGGGCAGCGCCAACCGCTCCGGCATGCCGGCCAGCGCGTCCTGCCAGTAGGCGAGCTGCGCGGCGATGCGGCTGCCGCTGTCGGCGAGTTCGCCGAACTGCGCGCGCTGCCACAGCGTGTAGTCGACGTACTGCACGGCCAGCGGCTCCCAGTCGGGGGCCCGCCCGGCGCAGCGGCTGGCGTACGCCAGCCCCAGGTCGCGGACCAGCGGCCGCAACGACCAGCCGTCGGCGGCGATGTGGTGCACGACGGCCACCAGCACGTGTTCGTCGTCGGCGGTGCGGAACAGCGATGCGCGCAACGGGATCTGGGTGGCCAGGTCGAAGGTTTCGCGGGCCGCGGCGTCGATCGCCTCGCGCAGCCGGCCCGCCGACCAGCCGCGGGCGTTCACGTTCCGCCAGCTCAGATCGGCTTGCTCGACCGGGATCACCACCTGCTGGGGCGTTTCCCCGGTCACGGCGAACACCGTGCGCAGGCTCTCGTGGCGGGCCACCACGTCGGCCAGCGCCGCCTCCAGCGCCGCGACGTCGAGGCGGCCGTGCATCCGCATCGCCGCCGCCATGTTGTAGACCGGCGACGGTCCCTGCAGCTGGTCGAGGAACCACAGCCGGCTCTGCGCGAAGGACAGCGGGACCACCGCCGGACGCTCCCCCGCCACCAGCGGGTCGAGCCGGCCGGTGTCCTCGCCGATGCGCGGCGCCAGCTGCGCGACGGTGGGCGATTCGAAGATGACGCGCACCGGCACGCCGACGTCCATGGCGCTGTTGACCGCCGCGATCACCCGCATCGCCGAGATGCTGTCGCCGCCGAGGTCGAAGAAGGAGTCGTCGACGCCGACCCGCTCGACGCCCAGCACGTGGGCGTAGATGCCGGCCAGGATCTCCTCGGTGGGGGTGGTCGGCGAGCGGTAACCGGCCGCGGAGTATTCGGGCGCCGGCAGGGCGCGGATGTCGAGCTTGCCGTTGAGGGTCATCGGCAGCGCGTCGAGCACCACCACCGCCACTGGCACCATGTAGGCGGGCAGCCGCTCGGCCAGCTGCGCGCGGGCCTCGGCGGGATCCGCGGTGCCGGTGATATAGCCGACGAGGCGCTTGTCGCCCGGTCGGTCCTCGCGCGCGATGACGACCGCCTGGTCGACGCCGTCCAGCGCGGCCAGCGCCGAGCGCACCTCCCCGACCTCGATGCGGTAGCCGCGGATCTTGACCTGCTCGTCGGCGCGGCCGAAGTACTGCAGCTGGCCGTCCGGGCCCCAGCAGACCAGGTCGCCGCTGCGGTACATGCGCGATCCGGGCTCGCCGAAGGGGCAGGGCACGAACCGGGTCGCGGTCAGCCCGGGCCGGCGCACGTACCCGTATGCGACGCCGCGACCGGCGACGTACAGCTCGCCTACCACCCCGGCGGCCACCGGGCGCAGCCAGCCGTCCAGGACGAACAGCGCCGTGCCGGGCACCGAGGAGCCGATCGGCGGCGCCCCCGAGCCGGGCGCCAGCGGCGTGCTCATCGACGAGAAGATGGTGGCCTCGGTGGGGCCGTAGACGTTGACCATCGTCCGGCCCGGCGCCCAGCGGTCCACCAGCTCGGGCGGGCAGGGCTCGGCCCCGATCACCAGGGCCGCGGACTCCAGGCCCTGCGGCGAGAGCATCCGCACGGCCGACGGGGTCTGGCTCAGCACGGTGACCTTCTCCGCGACCAGCAGGGCGTGGAACTCCATCGGTGAGCGCGCCACCGAATCGGGCACCACGACCAGCCGCCCGCCGTGCAACAACGCGCCCCAGATCTCCCACACCGAGTAGTCGAAGGCGTACGAGTGGAACTGGGTCCACACCTGCCCGGCCGACAACTCGACGCCGACGGCCTGCGCGTCGAACATGCGGGTCACGTTGTGGTGGCTGACGGCCACGCCCTTGGGCAGACCGGTGGTGCCCGACGTGTAGATGATGTGGGCGACGTGTTCGGGCGCCGGCGCCGGCAGGGCGGTGCGCGGCTGGCGTGCCACGGCGCGGTCGTTGATGTCGATGACGATCAGGTCGTGCGCGTGCAGCTTGTCCGCCAGCGCGGCGACGGTGATCGCGGCCATCGGTGCGGTGTCGGTGAGCATGAAATCGATGCGGGCCGCCGGCAGCGCCGGGTCGATCGGCAGGTAGGCCGCGCCGGTCTTGAGCACCGCCAGGATGGCCACGATCGCGTCGGCCGACCGGCCGAACAGTAGGGCCACGGATTCGCCCGGGCCCACCCCGCGGCCGATCAGCAGGTGCGCCAACCGGTTCGACTTCTCGTCGAGTTCCCGGTAGCTGATGGACCGGCCCTCGAAGGTCACCGCCGCGGCTTGGGGGCTGCGCGCCGCCTGCGCGGCGAACAGCGCCGGGATCGACGTCGGCGTGGCGGGCCGGGTGAGCACCGCCCGGTCGGCCCAGGCGTCCAGCCGGTCGTGTTCGGCGGCGTCGAGCAGGTCGATCGACGACAACCGCCGCGCCGGGTCGCCGGTCATCACGATCAGCACCCGCTGCAGCCGTTCGATCAGCGTCGCGATGCGTGCCGCGTCGAAGACGTCGGTGTCGTATTCGACCTGCAGGCGCAGCTCCTTTCCGGGCTGGGCCTGCATGGTCAGCGGGTAGTGGGTGGATTCGCGGGTGGTGATGTCGGTGACGGCCAGCTCGTGGTCGGCGGACAATGCGCTGGCGTCGATTGGATAGTTCTCGTAGGCGAACAGCGTGTCGAACAGCTGGTCCTGGCCGGTGATGCGGTGGATCTCGTTGAGCGCCAGGTGCTGGTGGTCCAGCGTGTGGTTGTAGGCGCCTTGCAGCTGGTCGAGCAGTTCGGCGGTCGTGGTCGTGGCGGTGATGTTCGCCCGCACCGGCACCGTGTTGATCAGCAGGCCGACCATGTTCTCCGCGCCGGCGACCTCGGCGGGCCGGCCCGACACGGTGGTGCCGAACACGACATCGCCCTGGCCGGTCAGGGCGCACAGCAGCTGCGCGAACGCGGCCTGCAGCACCGTGTTGACGGTGGTGTGGCGGGAGCGGGCCAGGTCGGTGATGGACTGGCTGAGCTCGGCGGAAAGCGCGAACGATTCGACGCTTTGCCGCCCGGGCTCGGTGCGGTCCTGCGGGCCGACCAGGGTCGGGCCGTCGAAGCCGGCGAACACCTCGGCCCAGGCGGTTCGGGCGGCGTCCACGTCGCGCGCGGCCAGCCAGTCGACGAAGGCGCGGTAGGGCGCCGTCGCCGGCAGCCGCTGGCCGTAGTAGCCGGCGAAGATCTCCCCCAGCAGGATCGGCATCGACCAGCCGTCGAGCACGATGTGGTGGTTGGTCAGCACCAGCCGGTAGCGCTGGGGGGCGGTGCGCAGCAGCGCCACCCGGAAGGCGGGGTGGTCGGCGAGGTCGCCGCAGACCGCGGCGCGCTCGGCCGCGCACAGCCGTCGGATCCGCGCGTCGGCGTCGGCGTCGCCGTCGAGCTCGACGTACTGCCAGGACGCCGCGGGGTCGGCCGGGATGATCTGGACGGGCTCGTCGTAGTCGTCGCAGAACCGGGCCACCAGGTTGGGATGCCGGTCGATCATCGTCTGCACGGCGTCGCGCAACCGGTCGGGGTCGAGTGGGCCGGCGATGCTGATGTCCAGCTGCCCGGCGTACAGATCCTCGCTCGCCTGCGCGGTGTTGGCGTGGAAGAGCAGTCCCTGCTGGACCGGGGTGAGCGCCAGCACGTCGGCGATATCGTGTTGGCGCGCAAGCTGATCGAGCTGCGGCTGGGTGAGCCGGGCCGGTGCGATGTCGGACGGGGTCAGGCCGCCGCCACCGCAGCGCACGTGCGCGCAGATGCCGGCCAGCGCCTCGAACCACAATCGGCCCAGCCTGGTGATCTGCTCGTCGCTGCATGCCGAGGGCGCCCAGGTCCAGTTGGCGTGCAGCCGCGGTCCGGCCGCGGAGTCGACGGTGACCGCGTTCAGCTCGACGGTGTGCATCAGCGGCATCGGTATCGCGGTCGCCGCGCGGGTGACCGTCCAGCCATCCGGGTCGGGCCGCCACATGTCGTCGGTGAGCTCGGCCGTACCGCCCTGGCGTCCCAAATAGTTGAAGCCGATCGGCGGCTCCGGCGCGTCCAGGTCGATGTCGGGGTTCAGGTAGCGCAGCAGCCCGTAGCTCAGTGGGTCGGGCAGGGCGCGCAGCTGTTCCTTGGCGTCCTTGAGCACCGCGCCCAGCGCGTCGCCGCCGGCGGCGACCTGCGTCCAGGAGATACCTTGTAGCGCAAGGGATACCGGGTATTTGGTGGTGAACCAGCCCACGGTGTGGGACAGGTCGACGTCGCGGCCCAGTTCCTCGTGGCGCCCGTGGCCCTCGACCCCGATGCCGACCGGCGCGCCGCCGCCCGAGAATTCCGCGCATGCCAGCCCGAACGCGATCAGCAGAATGTCTTGCACGCCGGCGTGGAACGCCGCGGGCACAGCGCCGAGCAGCATGCCGGTGGTCTCGGCGTCCAGCTCCATCGAGAGGTGTCCGGCCGTGGCGAAGGTGTCGGCCTCGGGGCGCACCGCGGGCAGCACAGCGGGCGTGGCCGCCGCGGCCGCCACCCGCTGCCAGGTGTCGGCCTGGCCGACCACGTCGCGGTGGCGCGCATGCTCGGCCAGCCGTGCCGACCAGCGGGCGAACGAGGTGCCCACGGTCGGCAGCGCCACCGGCTGCCCGCCGTGCTGCTGGGCCCAGGCGATGTTCAAGTCCTGCAACAGGATTCGCCACGACACGCCGTCGACGGCCAGGTGATGAACGATCACGACCAGTTGACGGGTGGCGCTCGCCCACACCGCGCGCAGCAGCACGCCGGCGGCCGGGTTCAGCCGCGAGCGCGCCTCGATGACCGCCGCCTCGGACAGTTCGTCCACCGTGTGCAGGCACGCGCGGGCGTCCACCGCGCCGGGCTCGGGCACCGTCAGCGACCAGCCCATGGCGGGGTCGTTGTCGACGTGCAGCCGCAGCATGGCGTGGCGATCCAGCAGGGCCTGCAGCACCGTGACGACGTCGGCCTCGGTGACCGCGGCCGGGGCCTGCACGAGCATGGCCTGGTTGAACTGGGCGACGTCACCGCCGGCGTTGTGGACGTCCTGCAGCCAGCGGATGATCGGGGTGGCCTCGACCGGCCCGAGCCCCTCGTCGGCCACCGCGGTGGCGGCGTCGAGCACTTCGGCCACCCGGGCCAGCCGGGCCACCGTCTGCTCGACGAAGATGTCGCGCGTCTTGCACACCAGGCCGGCGGCACGCGCCCGCGTCACCACCTGCATCGACGAGATGCTGTCGCCGCCCAGGTCGAAGAACGAGTCGTCGACGCCGACGCGCTCGAGGCCGAGCACCTGCGCGTAGATTCCGGCCAGGATTTCTTCGATGGCGTTGTCGGGGGCCCGATACCGGTCGGCGTCGGAGTATTCCGGTGCCGGTAGGGCGCGGGTGTCGAGCTTGCCGTTGGGGGTGAGCGGCAGGGCCTGCATCACCACCACGGCGGTCGGGATCATGTAGCCCGGCAGCCGCTCGGCCAGCGCGGCGCGCACCGCGGCGGGGTCGGCGGTGCCGGTGACATAGCCGACCAGGCGCAAGGCCGCGGGGCGGTCCTCGCGCGCCACCACGACCGCCTGCTCGACGCCGTCCACCCAGGCCAGTGCCCCGCGCACCTCGCCGAGTTCGATGCGGTAGCCGCGGATCTTGACCTGCTCGTCGGCGCGGCCCAGGTAGTCCAGCTGCCCGTCCGCGCGCCAGCGCACCAGGTCACCGGTGCGGTACATGCGCGATCCCGGACCGCCGAACGGGCAGGCCACGAACCGCGACGCGGTCAATGCCGACCGCCGCCAGTAGCCGCAGGCGACGCCGGCGCCGGCCACGTACAGCTCGCCGACCACACCCGGCGGCACCGGCCGCAGCCACTCGTCGAGCACGAACGACGCCGCCCCCGGCACGGGGGAACCGATCGGCACCACGCCCGGTGCGTCGGCCTCCAGCGGTGCGCTGATCGCCGCGTACACCGTGGCCTCGGTGGGGCCGTAGGCGTTGATCATGGTCCGTCCCGGCGCCCAGCGGTCCACCAGTTCGGACGGGCAGGCCTCGCCGGCCACCACCAGCGTGACCGACTCCAGTCCCTCGGGCGCGAGCGCGCCCGCCGCGGACGGGGTTTGGCTGAGCACGCTGACCTGTTCGGCGACCAGCAGCGCGTGCAGGTCTTCCGGCGAGCGCGCCACCGATTCGGGCACCACGACCAGTCGGCCGCCGTGCAGCAGCGCGCCGAAGATCTCCCACACCGAGACGTCGAACGCGAGCGAATGCCATTGCGACCACACGCCCGAACGCGGCAGTCCCGACTCCCCGGACGCGAGCAGCTGGGTGACGTTGCGATGGGTGACGGCAACGCCTTTGGGGACCCCGGTGGTGCCCGAGGTGTAGATCAGGTAGGCGAGGTGTTCGGGTGCCGGCGCGGGCAACGCGGTGGCGGGCCGGGTGTCGACGGCGGGATCGTTGACGTCGATGACCGGGATGTCGTGGCCGTCGAGCAGGTCGCTCAGGTCGGCCGTGGTGATCGCGGCGATCGGCGCGGCGTCGTTGAGCACGAATCCGATCCGCGCCTCGGGCAGCGCCGGGTCGATCGGCAGGTAGGCCGCCCCGGACTTGAGCACCGCCAGGATCGACACGATCGCCTCGGCCGAACGCGAAAACAGCAGCGCCACAGTACGTCCGGGGCGGGCGCCCTGGCCGGTCAGCAGGTGGGCCAACCGGTTCGACGCCTCGTCCAGCTCGCGGTAGGTCAGCGAGCGGCCGGCACAGACCAGCGCGACGACGTCCGGGGTGCGGGCTGCCTGCGCGGCGAAAAGAGCTGGGAGGGAATCGGTTTGGGGCGCGGATGCGCTCAGCGCGGCGCGGTTGCCGAACGCGTCCAGCCGGGCGTGTTCGGTGTCGTCGAGCAGATCGATCGCGGACAACGCCTGGGCGGGATCGGCGGTCATCGCGAGCAGCACCCGCTGCAGCCGGTCGACCAGCGCCCGGATGCTGTCCTCGTCGAAGACGTCGGTGCGGAATTCGACGGTTCCGCCGATTCCGGCGGGTTCGCCGCGCTCGTCCCAGCGTTCGCCCAGCGAGAAGGTCAGGTCCATCCGGGCGGTCTGGGTGTCCACCGGAATCGGCGTGACATCGACGTCGCCCAGGGTGAATCCGGCCGCGGGGCCGGCGTCGTGGCCGGCGAAGTTCTGCCAGGCCAACATCACCTGGATGAGCGGGTGATGGGTCAGGCTTCGGGTCGGGTTCAGCCGCTCGACCAGCACCTCGAACGGCACGTCCTGGTGCTCGTAGGCGGCCAGGCTGCGCTGGCGCACCTGGGATAGCACGTCGGCGAAGCTGGGGTCACCGGCCACCTCGACGCGCAGCACCAGGGTGTTGACGAAGAAGCCCACCAGCTCGTCGAGCGCGGGATCGCGCCGCCCGGCGATCGGGAAGCCCACCGCCACATCGGGATTGGCGCCGATCTTGGCCAGCAGCACGGTCAACGCGGTCTGGATCACCATGAAGCTGGTGGCGTTGTGGTGGCGAGCCACATCCCCGACGCGCTGCTGCAGCCCGGTGGGCCAATCGATTTCGACGGTGGCGCCGCGCTGGTCGGCCACCAGCGGGTAGGGCCGGTCGGTGGGCAGCTGCACCCGTTCCGGCATCCCGGCCAGGGCGCCTTCCCAATAGGACAGCTGGGCGGCGATGCGGCTGTTGCCGTCGTCGAGATCGCCGAATTGGGCGCGCTGCCACAGCGTGTAGTCGACGTACTGCACCGGCAGCGGCGCCCAGTCGGGGCCGCGGCCGGCGGCCCGGCCGGCGTACGCGACCCCGAGGTCGCGCACCAGCGGGGTGATGGACATGCCGTCGGCGGCGATGTGGTGCACCACGGCGACCAGCACATGCCGGTCCTCGCCGAGCCGGAAAAGCTCGGCGCGCAACGGGATTTGGGAGGACAGGTCGAAGGTGTAGCGCGCGGTGGCGCCGATCGCCTCCTCCAGCTGGCTTGCCGACCAGGCGCTGGCGTCGACGACCTCCCAGCCGAAGTCGGCCTGGTCGGCGGGGATGACCACCTGCTGCGGCGTCCCCTCGGGGGCGGCGAACAGGGTGCGCAGGCTCTCGTGGCGGGCCACCACGTCGGCCAGCGCCGCGCCGAGCGCATCGGCGTCGAGCGCACCGTCCAGGCGCAGCGCGGCCGCCATGTTGTACACCGGTGAGGGCCCTTGCAATTGGTCGAGGAACCACAGCCGGTTCTGCGCGAACGACAACGGGACGATGGCCGGCCGCGCGCCGGCGGTCAAGGGCTGCAGCCCGTTGCCGCCCTCCCCGAGCCGGGGTGCCAGCTGGGCGATCGTGGGCGCCTCGAACACGACCCGCACGGCGAGGTCGGCGTCCAGGCTCGCGTTGATCGCGGCGATCAGGCGCATGGCGGAGATGCTGTCGCCGCCGAGGTCGAAGAAGGAGTCGTCGACGCCGACGCGTTCGGCGTTCAGGATGTCGGCGTAGATGCCGGCCAGGATCTCTTCGGTGGGGGTTTGCGGTGCGCGGTATTCACCCGCGGTGTATTCGGGCGCCGGCAGGGCGCGGGTGTCCAGTTTGCCGTTGGCGGTCAACGGAAAGGCCTCGAGCGCCATCACCGCGGCGGGGACCATGTACGCGGGCAGCCGTTCGGCCAGTGCAGTTCGGACGGCGGCGGCGTCGGCGCTGCCGGTGATGTAACCGACCAGCCGCAAGGCGCCCGGGTGGTCCTCGCGGGCGATGACCACGGCCTGCTCGACCCCGTCGAATCCGGCCAGCGCGGACTGGATTTCGCCGAGCTCGATGCGGTAGCCGCGGACCTTGACCTGCTCGTCGGCGCGGCCGAAGTACTGCAGTTGCCCGTCGGCGTTCCAGCGCGCCAGGTCGCCCGTGCGATACATGCGCGTGCCGGCTCCGCCGAAGGGGCAGGCGACGAACCGCGACGAAGTCAGCCCGGGCCGGCCGACATATCCCGCGGCCACACCGGATCCGGCGACGTAGAGCTCCCCGACGACGCCGGGCGGCACCGGCCGCAACGACCCGTCGAGCACGAACAGCGCCGCCCCCGGCACCGGGGACCCGATCGGCACCGGCCCGTGGGCCGCCGACCCGGGCGCCAGGGGCGCGCTGATGGTCACACACATGGTGGTCTCGGTCGGGCCGTAGGCGTTGACCATCACCCGGCCGGGCGCCCATTGGTCAACGACCTCGGCCGGACAGGCCTCACCGGCCATCACCAGCGACACCGATTCCAGGCCCTCGGGCGAGAGCATCGCCACCGCCGACGGCGTCTGGGTCAACACGCTGACCTGCTGGGCGACCAGCACGTCGTGCAGGTCTTGCGGGGAACGCGCCACCGATTCGGGCACCACGACCAGCCGGCCGCCGCGCAGCAGCGCGCCGAAGATCTCCCAGACCGAGACGTCGAACGCCAGCGAGTGGCAGTGCGACCACACCCCCGCGGCCGGCAGCCCGGCGTCCAGCGAGCCCAGCAGCTGGGTCACGTTGCGGTGGGTGATGGCAACGCCTTTGGGGACGCCGGTGGTGCCCGAGGTGTAGATCAGGTAGGCGACGCCGTCGGGCCCGGGCAGCGGCAGGCTCGTTTCGGGCAGGGTGTCGATGCGGCGATCGTTGACGTCGATGACGGTCACGCCGCGTCCGTCGAACCGCGCGGCCAGGTCGGCGGTGGTGATCGCGACGACGGGCTTGGCGTCGCCGAGCATGAACTCGATCCGGGCGTCGGGCGACGAGGGATCGATCGGCAGGTACGCGGCCCCCGTCTTGAGCACCGCGAGGATGGCGGCGATCGCCTCGGCCGACCGCGAAAACAGCAGTGCCACAGTCTGTCCCGGACCGGCGCCCCGCGCCGCCAGGCGGTGCGCCAATCGGTTGGACGCCTCGTCCAGCTCGCGGTACGTCACCGACAGGCCCTCGCAGACCAGCGCCACGGCCTCGGGTGCGGCGGCGACGTGCGCGGCGAACAGTTCGGGCACCGACACCGGCGGGCCGGCCGGCCCGGTCAAAACGGCGTTGTTTCCCAGCTTTTCGAGGCGGACGCGCTCGGCATCGTCGAGCAAATCCACCGACGACACCGGGTGGGTGGGATCGGCGGTCATCGCGGTCAGCACCCGCTGCAACCGCGCGATCAAAGTCTCGACGGTGGCCGCGTCGAACACGTCGGTGCGGAATTCCACCCGTCCGCCGATCCCGGCGGCCTCGCCGGCCGCGGTCCAGCGCTCGGCCAGGGAGAACACCAGGTCCATGCGGGCCGACTGGTCGGCCACCGGTACGGACGTGACCTCGAGGTCGCCCAGCGCCAGGCCGGCGGCGGGGTCGTCGTGCCCGGCGAAGTTCTGCCAGGCCAGCATCACCTGTACCAGCGGGTGGTGCGTCAGGCTGCGGGTCGGATTGACCCGTTCCACCAGCACCTCGAACGGCACGTCCTGATGCTCGAACGCCGCCAGGCTGCGCGCCTGGACGCGCTCCAGCAGTTCGGTGAAGGTGGGGTCACCGGCCAGGTCGACGCGGAGCACCAGGGTGTTGACGAAGAAGCCGACCAACTGGTCGAGGGCGGGGTCGCGCCGGCCGGCGATCGGAAAGCCAACGGCCACATCGGAACTCGCGCCGACCTTGGACAGCAGCACCGCCAGCGCGGCCTGCACCACCATGAAGCTGGTCGCGTTGTGCTCGCGGGCGAGCCGGCGGACCTGCTCCTGCAATTCCGCGGGCCAGTCCACCACCACGCTGTCACCGCGCTGATCGGCCACCGGCGGGTAGGGCCGGTCGGTGGGCAGCGCCAGCCGCTCGGGCATGCCCGCCAGGGCTTCCTCCCAGTAGGCCAGCTGGCCGCCGATGCGGCTGGAGCCGTCGTCGAGGTCGCCGAACTGGGCGCGCTGCCAGAGCGTGTAATCGATGTACTGCACCGACAATTCGGCCCAGCCCGGTGCGCGCCCGGCGCGCCGGCTGGTGTAGGCCACGCTGAGGTCGGCGCTCAACGGCGTGAGCGACAAACCGTCCGCGGCGATGTGATGGACCACGATCACCAGGACGTGCTCGTCCTCGGCGAGCGCGAAAAGCTGTGCGCGGATGGGGATTTCGGTCGCCAGATCGAAGGTATGGCGCGTCGCCGCCTTGATGGCGTCGTCCAGCTGGTCCGCCGGGTACGCGGTGGCGTCGATGACGTCCCAGCCGATGTCGGCGCGCTCGACGGGCACCACCAGCTGTTGGGGCGTTCCCTCGTGCGCCGGGAACAGGGTGCGCAGGCTTTCGTGGCGGCTCACCACGTCGGTCAGCGCGGCGGCCAGGGCGCCGGCGTCGAGCCGCCCGCGCAGCCGCAGCGCCGCCGCCATGTTGTACAGCGGTGACGGGCCTTGGAATTGGTCGATGAACCACAACCGGTTCTGCGCGAACGACAACGGGACCACCGCGGGCCGCTCGGCCGCCACCAGCGGCTCCAGGCCGGCCGCGCTCTCCGCGATGCGCGGCGCCAGCTGCGCAACGGTGGGTGCCTCGAAGACGACGCGCACCGGAAGGTCGCTGTCCAGCGCGGCATTGATCGCGGTGACCAGCCGCATGGTGGACAGCGAATCGCCGCCCAGGTCGAAGAACGAGTCGTCGACCCCGACGCGTTCCACCCCCAGGATGTGGGCGTAGATGCCGGCCACGATCTCCTCGACCGCGGTGCTCGGGGCGCGATAGTTGCGATAATTGCCAGCGGTCCGGTAGTCCGGCGCGGGCAGGGCGCGGGTGTCGAGCTTGCCGTTCACCGTCACCGGCAGCGCGTCGAGCACCACCACCGCCGCCGGGACCATGTAGCCCGGCAGTCGCTCGCCCAGCGCGGCGCGCGCCTTGCCCGGGTCGGCCGAGCCGGTGACATAACCGACCAGGCGCTTGTCGCCGGGGCGGTCCTCGCGGGCGACGACGACCGCCTGCTCCACCCCGTCGAGCGCGGCCAGGGCCGCCTGGATCTCGCCGAGTTCGATGCGGTAGCCGCGGATCTTGACCTGCTCGTCGGCGCGGCCCAGGTAGCGCAGCTGTCCGTCGGGTCCCCAGCAGACCAGGTCCCCGGTGCGGTACATGCGGGTGCCGGGTTGGCCGAACGGGCAGGCCATGAACCGCGATGCGGTCAGCCCGGGGCGGCGCCAGTACCCGACGCCGACGCCCTCGCCGGCCAGATACAGCTCCCCCACCACACCCACGGGGACTGGGCGCAGCCATTCGTCGAGCACGAAGAACGCCGCGCGAGTGACCGGTGAGCCGATCGGTGGGAATCCCGAGCCGGCCGTCAGTGGGGCGCTCTTGCAGGCCCACATGGTGGTTTCGGTGGGGCCGTACACGTTGACCATCACCCGACCGGGCGCCCAGCGGTCCACCAGCTCCGGCGGACACGGCTCGGCCCCGATCACCAACGCCGTGGAATCCAGGCCGTCGGTGGGCAACAGCCCCACCGCCGACGGGGTCTGGGTCAGCACCGTGACGCCCTCGCGCACCAGCAGGGCGTGGAACTCCTCGGGCGACCGGGCCACCGCGCCGGGGACCACGACGAGTCGTCCGCCGTGCAGCAGCGCACCCCAGATCTCCCACACCGAGAAGTCGAAGGCATACGAGTGGAACTGCGTCCACACCTGCTCGGCCGACAGCTCGACACCGATATCCAGATCGTCGAACAGCTGCGCGACGTTGTGATGCGTCACCGCAACGCCTTTGGGCACACCCGTGGTGCCCGACGTGTAGATCACATGCGCCAGATCGGTGGGCGCCGGCGCCGGCGGCGGGGTGCTCGGCTGGGCCGCGACCGCCGGGTCGGCCACGTCGATGACCACCCCGCCAAACCCCTCGAGCCGATCCACCAGGTCGGCGGTGGTGACCGCGGCCCTCGGGGCGGCATCGGTGAGCATGAACTCCACCCGTGCGCCCGGCAGCGCCGGGTCGATCGGCAGATACGCCGCCCCGGATTTGAGCACCGCCAGGATCGCCACGATCGCCTCGGCCGACCGCGAAAACAGCAGTGCGACAAACTCACCCGGGCCCGCGCCGGACTCGACCAGCAGATGCGCCAACCGATTGGCCGCCTCGTCGAGCTCCCGGTAGGTCATGGACCGGTCCTCGAACGTCACCGCCACGGCGTCCGGGGTGCGCGCCGCCTGCGCGGCGAAGAGTCCGGCAACGGTCACCGGCTCCATCGGGTCGGCCAACACGGCCTGGTTGCCCCACGCGGCCAGCCGGGCGTGCTCGGTGGTGTCCAGCAGGTCCACCGACGACAACCGGCGCTCCGGCTCGGCGGTGACGGCCGCCAGCAGCCGCTGCAGCCGTTCGATCATCGCCTCGACGGTGTCCGCGTCGTATACGTCGGTGCGGTACTCCGCCGTCACCGCGATGCCGGCGCGCTGACCGGACTCGGTGAACCGTTCGGCCAGCGAGAACGTCAGGTCCATGCGAGCGGTGTTGGTGTGCAACGGCATCGGGGTGACCTGCAGGTCACCCAGCGCCAGCCCGCCCGCGGGCGCGGTGACCTCGCCGGGGAAGTTCTCCCAACCCAGCAGCACCTGGATCAGCGGGTGGTGGGCCATGCTCCTGGTGGGGTTGAGCCGTTCCACCAGCAGTTCGAAGGGGACGTCCTGGTGCTCGAAGGCGGCCAGGCTGCGCCGCCGCACCTGGGCCAGCAGCTCGGCGAACGTCGGATCGCCCGCCACGTCGACGCGCAGCACCAGGGTGTTGACGAAGAACCCGATCAGCTCGTCGAGCGCGCGTTCGGAGCGCCCGGCGATCGGGAAGCCCACCGCCACATCGGTACTGGCGCTGATCTTGGACAGCAGGGCGGCGAACGCCGCCTGAATCACCATGAAAGGGGTCGCGTTGTGTTCGCGGGCCACCCGCTGCACCTGTTGCTGCAGCTCCGCCGGCCAGTCCGCCGCCAATCGGGCGCCGCGGTGGTCGGCCACCTGCGGGTAGGGCCGGTCGGTGGGTAGCTGCAGGCGTTCGGGCAGGCCGGCCAACGCGTCGGTCCAGTAGTCGAGCTGCGCGGCGATCCGGCTACCGCTGTCGTCCACGTCGCCGAGATACGTGCGCTGCCACAGCGTGTAATCCACGTACTGCACCGCCAGCGGGGCCCAGTCGGGGGCGTGTCCCGCGCACCGGCTGGCGTATGCCACCCCCAGGTCGCGCGCGAACGGGGTGATCGACCAGCCGTCGGCGGCGATGTGGTGCACCGCGACCACCAGCTGGTGTTCGGTGTCGGTGACGGTGAAAAGCTCTGTGTGCAGCGGGCTTTCGCTCGACAGGTCGAACGCGTACTGGGCCGCGGCGGCCATGCGCTCGCGCAGCCGGTCCTCCGGCCAGCCGCGGGCATCGACGACCTCGCAGGCGAAGCCGATCTGGTCGGCGGGAATCACCACCTGCTGCGGGATTCCGTCGGCCGCGGCGAACACCGTGCGCAGGCTTTCGTGGCGGCCCACGACGTCGGCCAGCGCCGCGGCCAGCGCACCGGTGTCCAGATCCCCGCGCAGCCGCAGCGCCACGGTGACGTTGTAAATCGGTGAGGGGCCCTGGAATTGGTCGATGAACCACAGCCGGGTCTGGGCGAACGACAGCGGGATCACCGCCGGGCGCTCCCCCGCCACCAGGGGCTCGGGCCGGTCGCCGTCGCCGCCGGCCAGCAGCGCCAGTTCGGCGGCCGTCGGCGCCTCGAAGACGGCCCGCACACCGAGGTCGGAGTTCAGGCTGGTGTTCACCGCGGCGATCAGGCGCATCGCCGACAGCGAATCCCCGCCCAGATCGAAGAACGAGTCGTCGACGCCCACCCGCTCCAGGCCGAGCACCTGGGCGTAGATGCCGACCAGGATCTCCTCGGCCGCGGTGGCCGGGGCGCGGTAGCGGTCCACGTCCTGGTATTCCGGCTCCGGAAGGGCCTTGCGGTCGAGCTTGCCCGACGAGGTCATCGGGAATTCCTCAAGCGCCACAATGTGTGTCGGCACCATGTATTCCGGCAGCCACGCGCTGAGCCGCTCGCGCACCTCGCCGATCTTGGTGTTGGTGCGGGGGTCGTTGGCGTGGCTGGTGCGCCGCCGGGACCCGGTGGGGGGCAGGTAGACGTCGGTCAGGGGCGCGGCGTAGTTGGGGTCGCCGGTGTCGACGAAAACGGCGCTGAGGGTGCCGGGTACCGCACCCCAGGTGACCGCGACGCGATACCCGGCGGCCTCGCCGATGCGGTGCACCTCTTCGGCGACGGCGGCGCCCGACACGGCGTCGGCGGCCGCGAGCGCGTCGGCCACGGGTTGCCCCTCGGCGAGCGCCGTTTCGACGCGAACGTCCGCGATGACCCCGGCGTGCGGGATGTCGGTGACGCGCACAACGGCGGGACGCTGGGACGCCAGCACGTCGCCCAGCCCGTCCGAGCCCGCGCATTCGGTCCACGACCAGGTGGGCGCGTCGCCCACCGAGCGCACCGCCGCGGGCGCTTTGCGGATGACGACGTCGTACCGGTAGCGGTTGAGTTCGTTGTCGGCGAAGCCGCGTTTGACTTCGATGTCGACGCCGCCGGCCGACGGGCAGCTGACCGCCCAGGTGGTGAAAAACTCTGGCGCCAACAGCAATTCGGTCTCGCCGAGCATGGCGTGGCGGACGCGCTGACGGATGTCGGCGGCCTCGGTGGCGGCGGCGCCGCCGCGTGACAGCGCGATCGCGGTCTGGAATGCGCCCTGCAGGCTGTGGTTTCGCACGTCACCGATGAACACGGCCCCGCCGGAGGCCAGCAGCTCCATGGCGTTGTCGATTACCTCGGCCAGATAGCCCGCGTTCGGGAAATACTGGACGACCGAGTTGAGGATGATGGTGTCGAAGTGGCCGCGGGGCAGCCCGTCGGTGACATGGGCCGGCTGGGTCCGCAGCTGGACCCGGTCGCGCCAGGGCAGCTGCAGCTGCTCCATTGAGCGGGCCAGGTTCTCGATGGCCACCGGGGAGAAATCGGTGGCCAGATATTCGTCGCAGTGCGGGGCGAGCTGCGACAGCAGCAGCCCCGAGCCGGCGCCGATCTCGAGCACGCGTCGCGGTCGCAGGTCCGTGATCCGGTCCACCGTGGCGGCCCGCCACTCGATCATCTCCGCGAGCGGGATCGGGTCGCCGGTGTAGCTGCTGTTCCAGCCGCGGAAGTCCATGCCGAACCGCGACTCGAGGTCGGCGCCGTAGAGATCGTCGTAAAGGTGTTGCCACTCTTCGACGTTATCCTCGTCGTGGTCGGCGCCGATGGTGTGGTCGAGCGTGACATAGGCGACCAGATGCGAGCCGGTGGCGCTGTCCAGCACGGTGACGGCGGCCTGGGTGACCTGCGGGCAGGCCAGCAGGGTGTTCTCGATTTCGCCCAGCTCGATGCGCTGGCCGCGCAGTTTGATCTGGCTGTCGGCGCGCCCGACGAAGTCCAGGTCCCCGTCGCGCGTCCAGCGCACCAGGTCGCCGGTGCGGTACATGCGGTCCCCGGGGCCGCCAAATGGGTTGGCCACGAAGCGTTCCGCGGTCAGGTCCACCCGGCCCATGTAGCCGTGCGCCAGCGCCGGCCCGCTCACGTACAGCTCGCCCACCACGCCGACGGGAACCGGCTTCAGCCAGGCGTCGAGCACCACCGCGCACACGCCCGGCAGCGGGGTGCCGATGCGAACCGGCCCCTCGGCCGACAGCGGCGCGCTGAGGGTGACCCAGATGGTGGTCTCGCTCGGGCCGTAGACGTTGAACATCCGCCGACCGGGCGCCCAGGCGGCGACCAATTCCTTCGGGCAGGCCTCGCCGCCGACCATCAGCTTGTCGAAGCCGGGCAGCCGGGCGCGATCCAGCGACGACAGCACCGTCGGGGTCAGGAACGCCGCGTTGACGCGCTGGCTCTGCAGCAGGGCGGTCAGCGGCTCGCCGGCGTACACCTGCGGTGGCGCCACCACCAGCGCGGCGCCGGCCGCGGCCGCCAGCACCATCTCGCCGACCGACGCGTCGAAGGTCGGCGAGGCCACCATCAGCACCCGGGTGTCGGTGTCCAACTCGGACGCTTCGCATTGCGCCGCAGCCCATCCCAGCAGGCCGGCGTGGCTGACCAGCACGCCTTTGGGGGCGCCGGTCGAGCCCGACGTGAAGATCGCGTAGGCGCTGTCGCGAGCGGTCAGCGGCGCCAGACGGTCGGCGTCGGTGATCGCCGCGGCGTCGTAGCCGGACAGGTCCAGGCCGTCGATCCGCAGCACGGGGCGCGCCCCGGCGCCGGCGGCCTCGTCGGCGCCACGCGTCAACACGCACACCGCGCCGATGGCATCCAGCACCGCGGCGACCCGCTCGACCGGATGATCCAGGTCCACCGGCGCGTGGATGCCGCCCGCCTTGACCACGGCCCACCAGGCGACCACCAGTTCCGCGGACCGGCCCACCGCGACCCCCACGGCGCGCTCCGGACCCACACCCGCGTCAATCAGCTTGCGCGCCAACCGCGTCGACCACTCGTCGAGTTCGCGGTAGGACAGTTGCCGCGCACCGTCGACCACCGCCGGCGCGTCCGGGGCGATCGCCAGGGCCGCGGCCAGCCGCTGCGGCGCCACCCCGACCGGCCCGGTGACACCGGCGCCCGACAGCCGCGTCAGCACCAGCTCGCGCTCGGCGCGGTCCAGCAGTTCGACCGCCGAGAGCCGCCGGGTGGGATCGCTGGTCATCGCCACCAGCACACGCTGGAATCGGTCCAGCAGCGAGGCGATGCCGGCGGGGTCGAACACGTCGGCGTCGTACTCGACGTGCAGCCCGAGTTCGCGACCGGGCAGGGCCTCGACGGTCAGCGGGTAGTGGTTGTACTCCCGGTTGGTGAACTCGGCGATGGCCGGCCCGTCCGGGCCCAGCGTCATGCCGCTCTCGACGGGGTAGTTCTCGTAGACGAACAGCGTGTCGAAGAGTTGATCGTGACCCGTGACGCGGTGAATTTCGCTGAGCGCGAGGTGCTGGTGCTCGAGCGCGTCGTTGTGGCTGCTCTGCAACTGGGCCAACAGGTCTGCGGTGGTGGTGCTCGCGCGGATGTCGGCGCGTACCGGCACCGTGTTGATCAGCAGCCCCACCATCTGTTCGGCGTCGTCGACCTCCAGTTGGCCGACGCGCGATCGCGGGGTGCCGAAGACGACGTCGTGCTGGCCGGTCAGGGAGGTCAGCACCACGGCCCAGGCCGCCTGCAGGACGGTGCTGACGGTGGTGTGGCAGGAGCGCGCCAGGTCGGTCAGGGCCTCGGTGATTTGCTCAGGCACACAGGACTTTTCGAAACCGCGGTCGCCTTGGCCCAGCCGGTCCTGCGGTCCGACCAGGGTGGGTGTTTCGAAGCCGGACAGCAGCTGGCCCCAGGCGTCCCGGGCGGCGTCGAGGTCTCGATCGGCCAGCCAGGTGAGGAATGCCCGGTAGGAGCCGGCGGCGGGCAGCCGCTGGCCGTAGTAGCTGGTGAAGATTTCCCGCAGCAGGATCGGCAGCGACCAGCCGTCGAGCAGGATGTGATGGTTGGTCAACACGAACCGGTGCCGGCCGGCCGCGGTGCGGATCAGCGCCACGCGGAACGCGGCCTGACCCGACAGGTCGCGCACCGCCGCGCGCTCGGCGGCGCACAGCTGCTCGATCCGCCGGTCGGCGTCGGTGCCGTCCAGATCGAGGTACTGCCACTGCACCCCCGGATCGGCGGGGATGATCTGGACCGGCTCGTCGTAGCGGTCGCAGAACAGCGCCGCCAGGTGTGGATGCCGGTTGACGACGGTGTGCACGGCGTCGCGCAGGCGGTCGGGGTCAAGCGGCCCGGTGAGGGTGAAGTCGAGCTGCACGGCGTACATGTCGTCGCTGCCCTGCGCGGTGCTGGAGTGAAAGAGCAGTCCCTGTTGCAGCGGGGTCAGCGGCAGGATGTCGGCGATGTGGTGCTGGGTCGCCAGCTCGTCGATCTCGTGCTGGCTCAGCCGGGCCGGCGCGATGTCGGACGGGGTCAGGCCGCCGCCGCCGGCGCGCACATGCGCGCACACGCCGGCCAGGGCCTCGAACCACAACCGGCTCAACCGGGTGATCTGTGCCGCGTCGAGAACCGATGGCGCCCAAGTCCATTCGGCGTGCAGGTGGGGTCCGGTGCCGGTGTCGATGGTGCCGGCGTTGAGCTCGACGGTGTGCATCAGCGGCATCGGCACCGCCGCGGCGGCCCCGATCAGGGACAGGCCCTCCTGGCTGATGCGCCAGCCCTCGCCCGCCGAATCAGACGCCGCGCCTTGGCGTCCCAGGTAGTTGAAGGCGATCGACGGGTCGGGGCCGGCCAGCTCGACCTCGGTGTTGAGGTAGCGCAGCAATCCGTAGGTCAGCGGATCCGGCAGGGCGCGCAGCTGCTCTTTGGCGTGTTTGATCACCGCGCCCAGCGCCGGGTCGCCGGCCACCACCTGGGCCCACTCGAGCCCGGCCACGCCCAGTGCCACCGGGTATTTGGTGGTGAACCACCCGACGGTGCGGGACAGGTCGATGTCCGCGGCCAGTTCCTCGTGCCGCCCGTGGCCCTCGACGTCGATGCCGATCGCGTCGGCGCCACCCAGGAATTCCGCCCAGGCCAGGCCGAACGCGATCAGCAGGATGTCCTGGATGCCGGCGTGGAACGCGGTCGGCACGTCGCCGATCAGCGCGCGGGTCGTCTCGGCATCCAGTTCCACCGACAACCGCCCGGCTGAGGCGTAGGTATCCACCTCGGGGCTGGCCGCCGGCAGCGCGGGGGGCGTGGCGGTCACCTTCTTCCAGGCACCCAGCTTGCTGACGACCTCGGGGCGATGCGCGTGCTCGGCCAGCACCGCCGACCACCGGGCGAACGACGTTCCCGCCGACGCCAGCTCCACCGGCTGCCCCGCGCTGTGCAGCGCCCAGGCAATGTTGAGGTCTTCCAACAGGATCCACCACGACACGGCGTCGACGGCCAGGTGGTGAATGATCACGGCCAACTGGCCGGTGGCCTCGAGCCACAGCGCGCTCAGCATCACCCCGGCGGCCGGCTCCAGCCGAGCCCGCGCGTCGGCCAGCGCCTCGTCGGACAGCTCGTCCACCGATCGCAGGCAGTCCTGCGCCCGCACTGACCCGGGCTCGGGCACCCGCAGCGACCAACCGCCGGCCTCGTCGTCATCGACGCGCAGCCGCAGCATGGCGTGCCGATCCACCAAGGCCTGCAACACGATTGCGACGTCGGCCTCGGTCACCCCGGCCGGGGCCTGGACCATGACGGTCTGGTTGAACTGATCGATCGGGCCGCCGGCGCTTTCGATGTCGCGCAGCCACCGCATGATCGGGGTGGCCAGCACCGGGCCGACGCCCTCGTCGACGACCTCGGCGGCCCCGTCGCTGACGCCGGCCACCCGGGCCAGCCGGGCCACGGTCTGTTCGACGAAGACGTCTCGTGGCCGGCACGTCAGGCCGGCGGCGCGCGCTCGCGCCACGACTTGCAGCGACAGGATGCTGTCGCCGCCCAGTTCGAAGAACGACTCGTCCACGCCGACCCGCTGCACGCCGAGCACCTCGGCGTAGATGCCCGCCAGGATTTCCTCGACGGCGTTGCTCGGCGCGCGATACTCGCCCGTGCTGTATTCGGGCATCGGCAGAGCGCGGGTGTCCAGCTTGCCGTTGGCCGTGAGCGGCAGCGCGTCCAGGCCGACCACCGCGGCCGGCACCAGGTGCGCCGGGAGCCGGTCGGCCAGCGCGGTGCGCGCCTCGGCCGGGTCGGCGGTCCCGGTGAGGTAGCCCACCAGACGTTTGTCGCCGGGCCGGTCCTCGCGGACGATCACCACGGCCTGCTCGACACCGTCGAGTGCGGCCAGCGCGGCCTGGACCTCGCCGAGTTCAATGCGGTAGCCGCGGATCTTGACCTGCTCGTCGGCGCGGCCCAGGTAGCGCAGCTGACCGTCGGCATCCCAGCACGCCAGGTCGCCGGTGCGGTACATCCGGGCGCCCGGCGCGCCGAACGGGCACGCCACGAACCGCGAGGCCGTCAGCCCGGCCCGGCCCACATACCCGGCGGCCACCCCGTCACCGGCCACATACAGCTCACCGACGACGCCCGGTGGGAGCGGACGCATCCAGCCGTCGAGCACGAACAGGGCGGCGCCGTCCACCGGGGACCCGATCGGCGGGATGCCGGATCCCGGCCGCAGCGGGGCGCTGATCGCCACACACATGGTGGTCTCGGTCGGGCCGTAGGCGTTGACCATCACCCGGCCGGGCGCCCACTGGTCCACCACCTCGGCCGGGCAGGCCTCGCCGACCACCGCCAGCGCCACCGACTCCAGCCCCTTCGGCGACAGCATCGCCACCGCCGACGGGGTCTGCGTCAAGACGCTGACTTTCTCGCCCACCAGCACGTCGTGGAACTCGTCGGGGGAACGGGTTACGTCTTCGGACACCACCACCAGGCGGCCGCCGCGCAGCAGCGCGCCGAAGATCTCCCAGACCGACACGTCGAAGGCATACGAGTGGCACTGCGACCACACGCCGGCGGCGGGCAGGCCCGCGTCCAGCGAACCGATCAGCTGCGTCACGTTGCGATGAGTCACCGCAACGCCTTTGGGGACGCCCGTGGTGCCCGAGGTGTAGATCAGGTAGGCGATATCGGCCGGGTCGGGCACCGACAGCGCCGTCGCGGGCCGGGCGTCGATGCGCGGATCGTTGACGTCGACGACGGTAATGCCGAGGCCGTCGAACCGCTGCGCCAGATCGGCGGTCGTCACCACGGCGACCGGCTGCGCGTCGGCAAGCATGAATTCGATCCGCGTCCCCGGCGACGACGGGTCGATCGGCAGGTAGGCCGCCCCGGTCTTGAGCACCGCGAGGATACTCGCGACCGCCTCGGCGGACCGCGAAAACATCAGCGCCACAGTCTGTCCCGGCCCAGCGCCGTGGGCCACCAGGTGATGCGCCAACCGGTTCGACGCCGCATCGAGGTCGCGGTACGTCACCGATGCGCCCTCGCACGCCAGCGCCACCGCCTGCGGCGCCCGGCTCACCTGCGCGGCGAACAACTCGGGCACCGACATCGGCGCGGTCGCCGAATCGGTCAAAACCGCCGTGTTGCCAACCTCTTTCAACCGGGCACGTTCGTCGGCATGCAGCACGTCCAACGACGACAACTGCCGGTCCGGACCGGCGGCGATGGTCGCCAGAATCCGCTGCAGCCGCTCCCCCAGATCCGAGACGTCGAAGTTGGCGAAGGGTTGCCCGGTGCCGACCGTGCTCAGGAACTGCTGATCGCCGAATCCGAGGAAAAACAGCCCGAAATGGCCCACCGGGCCGAAGCTGGTGTACTTCGCGGTCGCCGGGACGTCGCCCAGGCTGAGCGTGAGGCGCGCCGGCACGAAGTTGACGACGACGCGGTTGGGCGCCTGCCTGGGTCCGTTGAAGTGGCCTTCGCCGTCCAGCGTGCGCGTCGGAAACTGCTGATGCCGCAACGCTTCTCGTGACCGCGCATCGACCTGACGGCAGAAGTCGGCAAATGTCGTGTTCGGCGCAGCCTTCAGCGCCAGCGGCACCACCCCGGCGAGCATGCCGGGATGCGTCTTGGACTCCGGATCGACTCGCCTGCTGACCGGGAAGTCGAGCACGACCTCGTCCGAGCCGTCGGCCGACCAACCGCGGACCAGCAGTGCGCACGCCGCCGTGAGCACCGAGGACCGGCGGATGCGCAGCGCCTTGGACAGCTCCTTGACCTTGCCGATGACGGCCTCGTCCAATTGGACTGGCGGAGAAGGCGAATACGGGTCCCGCCCATCGTCGGCGACCGTCGACGGGTAGTCCACCCCGGCGCCCGATGGCCGGTGAGAGGCCCAATATTCCTGATCCTCAACGAATTTGGGAGATGTCTCGTACTCCAGCTCGCCGCTGGCGAGGTCGTGCAGCGACCCGAAGAAGGCGGGCGGAATCGGTTTCCCGGACGCAAGCGCGGAGTAGATCGCCGCGATCCGCCGGCCCACCAGGGCGATGCCCATCCCATCGATGGCGATGTGATGGCAGGTGGTGAACCAGTAGTACTCGTCGGGCGCGGTCCGGAACAGCGCGAACTTGATCATCGGGCCGGTGAGCGGCATCGGCGTCCGCTGAATCGACGCGGCCGTCTCGCGAACTTCCCGCTCCGGGTCGCGTGAGTCGGTCAGGTCATAGAAGACCAGATCGACATCGTCGTACTCGACGGCCTTTTGGAAGACCTGGCCGTCCACCTCGAAGAACGAAGCCCGCAGGCTCTCAGCCTCATTGACCACATGTCGCATAGCCTCGTGCAACAAACCGGTGTCGATGACGCCCTGGATATGGACGAGGACACCCAGCTGCCAAGCCACGTCGAAGTAGCCCGTTTGCAGCGCCAGCCAGATGTCGAGCTGACCCCGCGTCACCGGAACAGCCCGGTCAACACGCTCCACTAAACGCCCCCCACCAAGAGTTCGACCCCGAAACCCTTCATACCGACACCGGTCTAATGATCACAAACCGGCGCGGTCAGCGTGTCGCGCAGACTTTTCGCCCGTATATCGGGCCAGGCTTCTTCGATGTAGTGCAGGCATGTGGCGCGGTCGGCTTCCCCAAAAACTACCCTCCAACCGGCGGGAATGACAGCGAAGGTCGGCCAAAGACTGTGCTGTTCTTCATTATTGACCAAGACGAAAAATTGGCCGTTGTCGTCATCGAACGGATTGAGCGACACCGATGGACCCCCTAACACCCGAGACATAGATTTACCAAGCCGTGCCGCGGATAACCCCGAATATCGTTGCGGCGCTTGAGGATTGATCCGTCAAGCCCGGCCCGTATGTCGACCTGCCCAGGCGCCCGGCGTCAGCGCCGGTGAGCTCGGACGGCGGGGGCGGCGCGACGACATCATGGTCGCGGTGACCATTCCGGC
The DNA here is from genome assembly GCF_001669335.1 of Mycobacterium sp. 1245852.3. Classification (NCBI taxonomy): domain Bacteria; kingdom Bacillati; phylum Actinomycetota; class Actinomycetes; order Mycobacteriales; family Mycobacteriaceae; genus Mycobacterium; species Mycobacterium sp. 1245852.3. Next base: position 25,105 of record NZ_LZLL01000431.1, read on the forward strand.
ACCTCGCCGACAGATAGCGTTCATCGGCAGTGCACTCCTCATGAGCTACCACTGCGACCGTCGGCGTCGCGATCCACGGAATCGACAATACCCAGCCAATACTGTGCCAAACATATGAATTCCGTTCTTGCATAACCGATCCGCAGTCATACTACTGACGCACCGATTTTTGCTGCTTAGCAAAAGTAACGTGTCATGCCTGCGCCAGGTGCACCTCCACTTCCCGAACGCGACGCCGGGTGCGATTTCGCTTGTCGACGCTGACCAGCGATCTTTGCCGCCATCCGCGGCCGAAAACCTCGCTTACGCATTCGAAAAATATTTGCCGGTGCGGTCGGCATGCGTCCAGTGCCGGCGCGCGTGACACCGGGACCACCGATTGAGTTCGGGTAGGCGTCCAGCCCGAGCGCTTTCAGCTGCGCGTTTGTGACTCTGCACTGGGGACCCCGGCCAGCAGGACGCGACGTCGCATCCGGCCGCCACCATGCAAAAACGTACGGACGCTTGCTAAAACGCGGCCGGCTGCGTGGCGAACCACTGATGGCGACCCCGGCCGCGCCATAGCTACACAGAGCCGAACCGGCCCACCGTGGCTGCCCCATCGCCTGTCCTCATCATTCGGATGTCGCCGAGTCGAATCCGCGCCTCAAGCCAGCCTCGCACGATTTGCCAGGGGCCGCTCAGCGCCATCCACGCGGGGCCGTAAACAGGCACGTTGTGATTGATGTCACGGCCATCCGGCACGGAAGATGTTCGCCGGCGCTCGGGCGTCGGCCCGGTCCGCTACCTCCGATGCGCGGCTTCGGCGATCCGAGCCGGGCGACGGCTCGGCACGCGGACCCCTCTCTCACCTGCCGCGCTGTCGTCGAGCGGCCGAGCCCGAATCCGTTGACCACAACCGGGTTTGGCGCACACAGCGGATTCATAGCCGACTTTGCGGCACGCAAATACTCGAGTGCGTACTCGGGGAATGGCGGCGTTTAGACGCCGCCATCGACGGGTAGAGCCCCGAACCATGTGGGGGTCAGTGCTGGGCTTGGGGATCCTGGCTGCGCTCAATCCGGTCCGCCTCGGCCTCGCCTTATTGATGATCTCTCGACCGCGTCCCGGGGCGAGCCTGCTCGCCTACTGGCTCGGCGGATTGACGATATGCATACCCGAGTTGCTCGTCCCGCTGCTGCTGCTGAACTTCACGCCGATGTTCGCACACCTCGCGCACGGTTCGGCGTCCCCGTCGACGAGCTCGGCCCTCGGCCGGATTCAGATCGGCCTCGGTGTGGTCGTCCTGTCGGTCGCCGCACTGATGACGGTCCGCTTCCTCACCCGCCGACGGACACGCCAACCCGCGCCCGACGCCGACCGCACGCCGGAACTGTCGATGGTCTCGGGTGCACCGATCGCAATGCCGCGGCTGCTGACGCGGGTCCAGGAGGCGCCGGCCGACGACCCCTCCCGATTCCGGCGCCTGCTCGGCCGCGTCCACAGCGCCTGGGAAAGCGGGGCGTCGTGGGTGGCGTGGGTGATCGGCATCATCTCGGTGCCGGTCGACGGCGTCCTGTTCATCGTGGCGATCATCGCGGCCTCGGGTGCATCGGTGAGCGCGCAGGCCGGCGCGTCCGTCGCATTCGTCATCCTGATGTACGCCGTCGTCGAGATGATCCTGGTCGGCTACCTCGTCAGGCCGGCGCGAACGCAGTCCTTGCTGTTGGTGCTGCACGACTGGGTGCGCAGCTACCACCGGCAAATCCTGGTGGGCCTGTTCGCGGTGGTCGGGGTCTCGGAGCTGGCCCAGGGCCTGCACATCCTCTGAGCGGAACCGCTCACCGAATCAGGGCGTCCGGTGGCGGATCCGGGGCAACTCGCGCAGGATCGCGCTATGAAACGCGAAGTGGGCGCCGAACTCGAAGTCGACATCACCGCGGCCACGACGCTGGAGTTTCAGATCGCCGTGGCGCCGCATCCGCGAGCCGAGGTGTCCGAGTCGCTGCGCTTCGTCCTGGACGGACGGCCGATCACGCCCCTGGAGATCAGCGGGCTGCACGGCAACCGCATCCACAAGTTCGACGCCGCGGTGGGCACGCTGCGCGTCGACTACGAGGCGACCATCGTGGGTCACACCGATCCGGCTCCGGTGACCGAATACGACCAGTCGATGTACCTGCGGCCCAGCCGCTACGCCGAATCCGACAAATTCTTCGGTTTCGCCGCAACCGAATTCGGAAATGACCGCGATGCCGCGGAGCTGCTGGAGCACGTGAGTTCCTGGGTAGGCACCCGGCTGAACTACGTGCCCGGCTCCAGCGATCCGATCGACGGGGCGGTGGACACGTTGCTCGCCGGCGAAGGTGTGTGCCGGGACTACGCGCACCTGGTGGTGGCGCTCCTGCGAGCGGTCAGCGTCCCGGCCCGGGTGGTGTCCGTGTACGCGCCGGGCGTGTACCCGATGGACTTTCACGCCGTCGCGGAGGCGTTCGTCGACGGGCACTGGCGGGTGGTGGACGCGACGTTGCTGGCGCCACGGCAGACGCTGGTGCGGGTGGCCACCGGTCGCGACGCCGCCGACACGGCGTTCCTCGACAATCACAAAGGTGCGGTCACGCTGAATCGTCTTGTCGTGAGCGCCGTGGTGGACGGCGAGTTGCCCCGGGACTCGATCGACCACCTGGTTTCGATCCGTTGAAATCGCCTGTGCCACAGCATGATCGCGGCGTGCTGGTGATCAGCCGGACTTGTCGTCGTCGGAATCTTTCTGGTCGTCGGAGTCCTCGTCCTCGTTATCGGAGTCACCGTCGTCGTTGTTATCGGAGTCCTCGTCGTCGGAGTCCTCGTCCTCGTCGCCGGAGTCGTCCTTGTCGTCGGAATCCTTCGACTTGTCGCCGGAGTCCTTCGACTTGTCGTCGGAGTCCTTCGACTTGTCATCCGACTCGTCCGCCTCGTCGGCCTTGTCTGCGTACTTCGTCAAAAGCCCGGCGAGTTGCCGGGCCTCTTGGGGTGACAGCAAATCGTCGAATATCCGCTCGTCGCCCTCAGAGATGCGCTCGAGGTACACCGTGTTGCCCTCGGCCCCGACATCCCAGCGGCCTCCTTCCTGACGAACCATCCGATGCCGCCTTTCGACTAGTGAACTGGTACAAACCGGACGCGCGTGCGCGCTTGGGTGTTGCTTACCCACTTTTGCTGGAGCCGACGACCAATAGGCTGGTGTTTTGAACGCCCGAGCTTCGGAGGTAACGACATGCCTGCACCGTCTGCCGAGGTCTTCGATCGCCTGCGTCAGCTGGCCGCGATCAAAGACGCCACCGCACGTCAGACCAAGACGATCGACGAGGTCTTCACCGGCAAGCCGCTGACCACGATCCCGATCGGCACCGCCGAAGACGTCGAAGCCGCATTCGCCGAGGCGCGGGCGGCCCAGGTCGCCTGGGCGAACCGCCCGGTCGCCGAGCGCGTCGAGATCATCGCCCGCTACCGCGACCTCGTCATCGAGAACCGCGAGTTCCTGATGGATCTCCTGCAGGCGGAGGCCGGCAAGGCCCGCTGGGCGGCGCAGGAGGAAATCATCGATCTGGTGGCGAACGCGAACTACTACGCGGGCGTCGCGGCCGACCTGCTCAAGCCCCGCACGGTGCCCGCGCTGCTCCCCGGCATCGGCAAGACCACGGTCGGTTACCAACCCAAGGGCGTGGTCGGGGTGATCTCGCCGTGGAACTACCCCATGACGCTGACGGCGTCCGACTCGGTGCCGGCGCTGCTGGCCGGCAACGCGGTGGTGCTCAAGCCCGACAGCCAGACGCCCTATTGCGCGCTCGCCTGCGCCGAGCTCCTGTACAAGGCCGGCCTGCCCCGCGCGCTCTACGCGATCGTGCCCGGGCCGGGCTCGGTGGTGGGCACCGCGATCATCGACAACTGCGACTACCTGATGTTCACCGGCTCGACCGCCACCGGCAGGCAGCTCGCCGAACACGCGGGCCGTCGCCTGATCGGGTTCTCGGCCGAACTCGGCGGCAAGAACGCGATGATCGTCACGCGGGGCGCCAATCTCGACAAGGCCGCCAAGGCGGCCACCCGCGCGTGTTTCTCCAACGCGGGCCAGCTGTGCATCTCCATCGAGCGCATCTACGTCGAGAAGGACATCGCCGACGATTTCATCGGCAAATTCGGCGCCGCGGTGCGAAACATGAAGCTGGGCATCGACTATGACTTCTCGGTGGATATGGGCAGCCTGATCTCCACCGGCCAGCTGGACACCGTGACCGACCATGTGGAGGACGCGAAAGCCAAGGGCGCCAAGGTGATTGCGGGCGCGAAGGCGCGTCCCGACATCGGCCCCCTGTTCTACGAGCCGACGGTGCTGACCGATGTCACGCCCGAGATGGAGTGCGCGGCCAACGAGACGTTCGGTCCGCTCGTCTCGATCTACCCCGTCGCCGACGTGGACGAGGCCGTCGAGAAGGCCAACAACACCGACTACGGGCTCAACGCCAGCGTGTGGGCCGGCTCCTCGGCCGAGGGTCAGCAGATCGCCGCCCGGTTGCGGTCGGGGACGGTGAACGTCAACGAGGGTTACGCCTTCGCCTGGGGCAGCCTCAGCGCGCCGATGGGCGGGATGGGCCAGTCCGGCGTCGGCCGCCGGCACGGCCCCGAGGGCCTGCTGAAGTACACCGAATCGCAGACGATCGCGACCGCGCGCGTGTTCAATCTCGATCCGCCCCTGGGCATTCCGGGGAAGGTGTGGCAGAAGTCGCTGCTGCCGATCGTGCGGACGGTGATGAAGATCCCCGGCCGGAACTGACTTCGCGGCGGGCCGATTCACCCGTTGACCCCGATCTACTACCGCGCGTAGTATCTGGGCTACCCCATCATGCACAAGGAGGTGCACTGTGAGGTGGAGTTTCGCCCAGATCGGGCTGCTGATCATCTGCGCTTTTCACGTCGTCCAGGCGGTGATCGGCTTCATCATGAATCCCAGCTTCGCCACCGGCCCCACCGCGCCGACCGTGCAGCTGCTCGGTATGGACTACAACGGCTGGCACGCCGTCGCCGGTCTGGCGCTGTTCGCCCCGGGCCTGGTGTTCGCGCTGCGCAAGTCATGGTCGGTGCTGTATCTGCTGCTCGCCGCGATAGCCGGTGCGCTGCCCGGCATTTGGGCCTTCTTCTCCCATCAGGTCGCGTTCGTCTTCACCTTCCCCAACAACACGACCGACGCGGTGGTGCACCTGGTGACCGCCACGGTGATGGTCGCGGTGGCGGCCGTGCAGATCCGGATGGACGGCGGTCTCAAAAGCTCGCTCGCCGATCTCCGGAAAGCGCCGTAACGCCAAACCCTCACCCCCGGGCCAGTTGAGTTCACATCGCCGCCGCTGCGGGTAGTCATCCGGTCGACGAAGGAGGTTGCGATGGCCAAGCAATCGGACAAGGACGACGACGAGCCCAAGGGCGGTCGCCCCGGCCCCGCGGATCACGGGCGCGAAGGCGGGATGGCGACCCGCGAGAACGCGCCCGAACTCACCGAGCCGGACCGCGAGGACTGACGGCGTGACGGCATGACGCCGCCCGAATCGGATCGCGTTTCGCGCGGTCAGCGGGGGCGGGTGGCCGGGATGTCACCGTCACGACGAAAATGGATGGATGCCGTCTGAACAGGCGCCGCCGCCGCCGCAATCGGCGCCGGGCTGGTATCCCGATCCCGCAGTAGGCCACGGGCTGCAGCGCTACTTCGACGGCACCAGCTGGACCAGCGAGTGGGCCTTCACCGCGGACCCGCCGAAGAAGGGCCTGCCCGGCAAGGCGGTCCTGGCGCTGGCCGCGCTGTGCGTCCTGGTGCTGCTCATCATCGTCGGCAAGAGCTGGGTTTTCGACCCGAAGAAGGACGGCCGATCGGCCGAGTCGAGCAGTTCGGCCACGGCGGGGCCGACCGAGGCGCCGTCGACGCCGGCCGGTCCCAAAAAGCCGGACGGCGTCACCTTCACCGTCGCGCCGGGCCCGAATGGTGACGTGGTCGACGCCAAGTTCGCCATTCGGGACAACTACACCGAGCAGATGATCAAGGACGGCGCCCGGCTGGACACCATCGGCATTCTCAAGTACGCGCGGGCGACCTACCCCGACGCGTCCGCGGTGAACGTGCAGGGCACCTTTCCGATGACCGACCCGTACGGCAACACCTCGACCCAGGTCGCCATCGACCTCACGTATTCGCGGGCCACGCTGGACAAGATCAACTTCGACGGCATCAACAAAGCCAGCATCTGGGAGATCCGCGACTCCGGAACCGTCCTGCCGGCCTTCCAGCCATAGATCGGTCGTCCGTGGCCGCTAGGTGCAGTACTGCCCGTTGATCAGGCAATTCTGCGGTGGCGAGAAGGGACCGGTCAGCACGCCCCTGAAACCGCCCGTGGCCGAACCCCCGGGGGGAATGCTGCGATTCCAGTTCGCCGGGGTCAGAACATAGTGCGTGCCGGATTGGGTAACGGTGCTGTTCCAGGTGTGCAAGACGGATTCGCCCGCCGGCAAGTCGAATTCCAGCTTCCAATCGGTGAGCGGCGCCATGCTCGCGTTGGTGACGGAGAAGCGGGCGATGAAACCGGTCTGCCACGCATGGTCCACCGACAACGTCGCCGTGGCGGCGGCCGCGTGGGCCGCGGGAGCGATGCCGAGCCCCAGGACGGCAACCGTCGACGCCGATGCGAGCACGTGAAACGCTGCGCGCCAGCGGTTCACGCGATGTGTGCCTCCGCCCATGACTGCCAACATTAAAACCGCGGGGGCGATATCGGCCGGCGCGTCGCGGGTAAGCTGCCGTACCTTTGCCCAACCGAAACCGTCGTGAAATCTTCTCGCCTCGGCGCGGGCCGGCGCACCCGGGTGCAGGCCACAACCGCCGCTGGCCTGTGGTCGGGCTGACAGGATTTGAACCTGCGACCACTTGACCCCCAGTCAAGTGCGCTACCAAACTGCGCCACAGCCCGCGCGCCGGCGCGTGCACCGGCAGCAGGTCGAAAGCCTACCGTAACCGGGCGGCCGCCCCGCCAAGCGACCTGTCCTAGACAGACTTCCCCGACTCGCTAGCGCCTCCGCTAGCGGATTCGAGAATCACCATGTGTTCCGGGAGGGCCGGTGGTCCGGAAGAGGCCAGCCCACGGCCTCAGCGCCGCCGCGCTCCCCGCTTCTCGCGCACCCGCACGTTGATCCGGATCGGCGACCCCTCGAACCCGAAGGCCTCGCGCAGCCGGCGCTCCAGAAAGCGCCGGTATCCGGCCTCCAGAAACCCGGTGGTGAACAGCACGAACGTCGGCGGCCGGGCGGTGGCCTGGGTGGCGAACAGGATGCGCGGCTGCTTGCCGCCACGCACCGGCGGCGGGGTGGCCGCCACCACCTCTTTGAGCCAGGAATTGAGCGGGCCGGTCGGAATCCGCGCGTCCCACGACGCCAGCGCGGTCTCCATCGCGGGCACCAGCTTCTGCAGCGCCCGGCCGGTCTTGGCGGAGATGTTGACCCGCGGCGCCCACCGCAGCTGCACCAGTTCGCGGTCGATCTCGCGCTCCAGCATCTCGCGGCGGTCCTCGTCGACCAGGTCCCACTTGTTGAAGGCCAGCACCAGGGCGCGGCCGGCCTCGATGACCATCGACAGCACCCGCTGGTCCTGCTCGGTCAGCGGCTCGGACCCGTCGATCAGCACGATCACCACCTCGGCCGCGTCAATTGCCGAGTGGGTGCGCACCGAGGCGTAGAACTCGTGCCCGCTGGCCTGGCCAACCTTTCGCCGCAAGCCCGCGGTGTCGACAAACCGCCAGACCTTGTCATCCAGCTCGATCAGCGAGTCCACCGGATCCACCGTCGTTCCGGCGACGTCGTGCACGACCGAGCGCTGGTCCCCGGCCAGCTTGTTCAGCAGCGAGCTCTTGCCCACGTTGGGCTTGCCGACCAGCGCCACCCGCCGTGGACCGCCGGACGTGGGCGCCACCTCGGACACCTCGGGCAGCGCGGCCAGCACCGCGTCGAGCAGATCCGCCACGCCGCGGCCGTGTATGGCGCTGATCGCGTGCGGCTCACCGAGCCCCAGCGACCACAGCATCGCGGCGTCCGCCTCGACCTTGTCGCTGTCAACCTTGTTGGCCGCCAAGAAGACCGGCTTGCCCGACCGCAGCAAGATCCGGGCGGCGGCCTCGTCGGCCGTGGTGGCGCCGACGACGGCGTCGACCACCAGGATCACCGCATCGGCGGTGCGCATCGCCACCGAGGCCTGGTCGGCCACCAGCTGCTGCAGCCCCTTGGCGTCGGGCTCCCATCCCCCGGTGTCCTGCACGATGAACCGACGCCCGGTCCACAGCGCGTCGTAGGACACCCGGTCGCGGGTGACGCCCGGGACGTCCTGCACCACCGCTTCGCGCCGGCCCAGGATCCGGTTGACCAGTGTCGACTTGCCGACGTTGGGTCGGCCGACCACCGCCACCACGGGCGCCGGGCCGGCCTCCTCCTGTTCGTCCAGGCCGAAATCGACGGATTCCCAGTCGCTTTCGTCACTCCACGTGCCGTCTTGGGTCACCGCACCGCTCCGCTTCGCTGCTTGACCAGGTCCCGCAGGTGCGAAATCACCTGGGCCTCGGTCATCTCGCTGGTGTCGACGACGAGTGCGTCGGGCGCCGCGCGCAGTGGCGACACCGCCCGGGTCGAATCCAGATGGTCGCGGCGGCGGACATCGGCGAGCACCGCCTCGTAGTCGTCGGCTAGCCCGGCCGCCACGTTCTGTTCGTGGCGCCGCCGCGCCCGGGTCTCGGCCGACGCGGTCAGGAAGATCTTGACGGGCGCGTCGGGCAGGACGACGGTGCCGATGTCGCGCCCCTCGACCACGACATCGCCTGGCCCAGCGGCCATCTCGCGCTGCAGCTCGACCAGCCTGGCGCGCACGGCCGGCACCGCCGACACCGCCGAGACGGCGCCGGTGACGGCATCCCCGCGAATCTCGGTGGAAACGTCCTCGCCGGCAAGCAAACACCGATCGCCGTCCACCGACAGCTGCGCCGTCGACCCGATCCCGCCGACCGCGTCGGCGTCGCCCGGGTCGATGCCCGCGCGCAGCACGGCCAGCGTCACCATCCGGTACATCGCCCCGGTGTCGAGATAGCGTGCGCCGAGCGCTTGCGCCAATCCCCTTGACACCGAGGACTTTCCGGTACCCGCCGGGCCGTCGATGGCAACGACCATTCCGCTCACAGGCCCACCGCCTTGTACAGCTGGCCGATCTCGTGATGAGCCAACGCCCGGAAGGTGCCCGGCCGCTGCTTTCCCAGCGAGACGGGCCCGATGTCGGTGCGCACCAACGACTCCACCGGGAATCCCGCCGCCGCCAGCAGCCGGCGCACGATGCGATTGCGCCCCTCGTGCAACGTAACCCGCACCAGCGTCTTGCCGGGAATGGCGTCCACCACCGCGAATTCGTCGACCTTGGCCACCCCGTCGTCCAACTCGATCCCCGCGCGCAGCTTCTTGCCGAGCCCACGCGGCACCGACCCGGTCACCGTCGCCAGATACGTCTTGGGCACCTCATGCGACGGATGCATCAACCGATGCGCCAGCTCGCCGTCGTTGGTCAACAGGATCAGCCCCTCGGTGTCGGCGTCCAACCGCCCGACGTGAAACAGGTTCTTGTTGCCGCGGACCTTGCGCTCGACCAGATCGCCGATGCACGGGCGGCCGCGGTCGTCGGACATGGTCGAGTGCACACCGCGCGGCTTGTTCAGTGCCAGATACACCTGCGAGTCGTCGAGGACCACCCGGGCCCCGTCGACGCGGATCACCGAGGAGTCCGGGTCGACGCGGGTGCCCAGTTCGGTCACCACCTGCCCGTCGACCTCGACGCGGCCGTCGATGATCAACTTCTCGGCGGCCCGCCGCGACGCAATTCCGGCCTGCGACAACACCTTCTGCAGCCGGATCCCCTCAGCTTCGTGCATCAATCCTGGTCCACGTCGAAGGTCAGCGCCTGATCGGGCGATGGACCGCCCGAGAGCTTGATGAAACGTGGCTCGCTGTCCAGGGATTCGGATAAATCCTCGATCGTGTCGACGTCGGGAAGCAGCGGCGCAATGTCCGGCAGGTCGGAAAGCGAGGTCAACCCGAGGCGTTCCAGGAACAGGTCGGTGGTGGCGAACGTCACCGCGCCGGTGTCCTCGTCGGCCCCGGCCTCGGTGATCAGGCCGCGCGCCAGCAGCGTGCGCATCACCGCGTCGACGTTGACGCCGCGCACCGCGCTCACCCGCGCGCGGGTCACGGGCTGGCGGTAGGCGACCACGGCCAGCGTCTCCAGCGCGGCGCGGGTGAGCTTGGATCGCGCGCCGTCCAGCAGCAGCTTCTCGACATAGGGCGCGAACCGGGCGCGGGTGTACATCCGCCAGCCCTCGCTGTTTTTGCGCAGGTCGATGCCGCTGTCCCGCTCGGTGAGTTGCTCGGCCATCTCCTGCAGCTTGGTCGCGATCCGGTACACCGGCTGCCCGGTGGCCGACGCCAGCGCCTCCGCGGTGACCGGCGTGTCCACCACCAGCAGCAGCGCCTCGAGCACCGAGCCGAGTTCCTCGGATTCCATCGGCGCGACCTCGGCGATGTCCGGGATGCCGTCATCGAGTACGACGTCGGGCAGATCTTCAGTCATTACTCGTCTCGTATTTCGGTGGTCGGACACTCCCCGGTCCAGGCAATTTGGAGCACGCCAAGCGGCTCTGACTGGTCGAATGCTACCGCCCGCGACCGATACAG
>NZ_LZLL01000432.1:0-11290 GCF_001669335.1 Mycobacterium sp. 1245852.3
CCACCGCCGCGCAGCCGCGATACCCGACCGGCGGCCTCCCGAGCGCGCCGCCCAGCGGATCCCAGCCCGCGCCGCAGATCTACCGGTCACCGTCGGCGCACGCGGCGCCGCCGACCACGGCGCAGCCGGCGGCGCCCGCAACGGGCCGCATCGGCGGCGACTCGTCGATCCTCGCGACGTCGATGATGAAAATCCTGCGGCCGGGCAGGGCCGGGCCGGACGTGCCGGGCGCGATCAAGATCGGACGCGCGAACGACAACGACATCGTCATCCCCGAGGTCCTGGCCTCGCGCCACCACGCCACCCTGATCCCGACGCCTTCCGGCACCGAGATCCAGGACAACCGCAGCATCAACGGCACCTTCGTCAACGGCGTCCGGGTCGATTCGGCCGTGCTGCACGACGGCGACGTGGTCACGATCGGCAACATCGACCTGGTCTTTCACGGCGGCAAGCTGGCCCGCCGCGACCAGGCCGCCACCGCGACGCGCGGCGGCGGCCTCGACGTGCGCGGCGTGACCTGGACGATCGAGAACAACAAGACGCTGCTCGACAACATCTCGCTGACCGCCCTTCCCGGCACGCTGACGGCGATCATCGGACCCTCCGGCGCCGGCAAGTCCACCTTCGCCCGCTTGGTCGCCGGATACACGCACCCGACGACCGGAACCGTGTCGTTCGAGGGCCACAACATCCACGCGGAGTACGCCTCGTTGCGCAGCAGGATCGGGATGGTGCCCCAGGACGACGTGGTGCACGGGCAGCTGACCGTGCAGCAGGCGCTGATGTACGCCGCCGAACTGCGGCTGCCGCCGGACACCACCAAGGACGACCGCGCCCAGGTGGTGGCCCGGGTGCTCGAAGAACTCGAGATGACCCAGCACCTGCACACCCGGGTGGACAGGCTGTCCGGAGGACAGCGCAAGCGCGCGTCGGTGGCGCTGGAGTTGCTCACCGGGCCCTCGCTGCTGATCCTCGACGAGCCGACCTCCGGCCTGGACCCGGCGCTGGACCGGCAGGTGATGACCATGCTGCGGCAGCTGGCCGACGCCGGGCGCGTCGTGCTGGTGGTCACCCACTCCCTGACCTACCTGGACGTCTGCGATCAGGTGCTGCTGCTGGCCCCCGGCGGCAAGACGGCGTTCTGCGGGCCGCCCAGCCAGATCGGTGCCGCCATGGGCACCACCAACTGGGCCGACATCTTCAGCACCGTCGCCAGCGACCCCGACGGCTCCCGCGCCCGCTATCTGGCCCGCACGGGCCCGCCACCGGCCCCGCCGCCCGCGGAGAAACCGGCCGAACTGGGCGATCCCGCGCACACCAGCCTGGTCCGGCAGTTCTCCACCATCGCCCGGCGCCAGATGCGGCTGATCGTCTCCGACCGCGGGTATTTCGTCTTCCTCGCGCTGCTGCCGTTCATCATGGGGTCGTTGTCCATGTCGGTGCCCGGCGACGTCGGGTTCGGCATCCCGAACCCGATGGGCGCCGCCCCCAACGAGCCCGGCCAGATCCTGGTCCTGCTCAACGTCGGCGCGGTGTTCATGGGGACCGCCCTGACCATCCGCGACCTCATCGGTGAACGCGCCATCTTCCTGCGCGAACAGGCGGTCGGGCTGTCCACGTCGGCGTACCTGTTGGCCAAGGTCTGCGTGTACACCGTCTTCGCGATCGTCCAGTCGGCGATCGTCAGCGTCATCGCGGTGCTCGGCAAGGGCGCCCCGACGCAGGGAGCCGTGGCGCTGGGCAAGCCGGGCCTCGAGTTGTTCGCCGACGTCGCGCTGACGTGCGTCGCGTCGGCGATGCTCGGGCTGGCCCTGTCGGCCGTGGCCAAGTCCAACGAGCAGATCATGCCGCTGCTGGTGGTGGCGGTCATGTCGCAGCTGGTGTTCTCCGGCGGGATGATTCCGGTGACCGCACGCATCGGGCTGGATCAGATGTCGTGGGCGACGCCGGCGCGGTGGGGCTTCGCCGCGTCGGCGTCGACCGCCGACCTGACCAAACTGGTGCCCGGCCCGCTGACCCCGAAGGATTCGCATTGGCGGCACACCCCGGCGACGTGGTGGTTCGACGTCGGCATGCTGTTCGCGATCAGCGCCGTGTACCTGGGATTCGTGCGATGGAAGATCCGCCTCCGCGGCGGCTGAGCGCGCCTGTTCAGGCGCCCTTGCGGACCATCTGGTCGGCCGCGGCTCGCATGCGGTCGGACAGTTGCAGCAGACCGTGCTCGCCCACGCCCATTGGCAGCGTGTACGCGAGCTGCCGCAATTCGACGGCGTAGTTGCGCAGGTCTTCGCGGAGGCGCATCTCAACAGTGGGCATGACTTCTCCCTCAGGCCGGAACTGGGCGGCGTCCCTGGTCCGCGTCGACCAGCCGATCCGAGAATCTTCGCAGCCCGCCCGCGTATCCGCGAGAGCGCCGATGTGTTTTAACGGGAGTTTGACAGCGCGTTTACAGCGGGCCGTCGACCGGCGGGGGGCCGCCCAGCGTAACGCTACGGCGAAATCCCGGGCGCATTCTCGCCGTGGCGTTACGCTGGCGCTGCTTGGTGTAAGGCTGGCAGAAGGGCACAGGCGCCGGAATGGATTTCGAACTCGACGCGGGGCAGCGCGCCTGGCTCACCGAGATTCGCGAATTCCTGCGCGAGAACGTGACCCCCCAATTGCGGGCCGAGCTCGCCGAGCACGACCTGGAATATCCCCGGGGCGAGGTCGCCCGGTTCCGGCGCAAGATCGGCGAGCGGGGCTGGTTCGGGCTGAACTGGCCGCGTGAGTACGGCGGTCTGGGGCTGGGCGCGATGCACCTGCACCTGCTGATGAGCGAATTCGAATATTGGGGAGTGCCCGGCCCGGACCTGACGGTGACGTCGGTGGCGCCGATGATCATGCGGCACGGTACGGAGCGCAACAAGACCGAGTGGCTGCCCCCGATCGCCCGCGGCGAAATGATCTGCGCCGTCGGCTATTCCGAGCCCGAGGCGGGGACCGACCTGGCGGCCCTGCGGACCAGCGCCACCCGTGACGGCGACGAATGGGTGATCAACGGCACCAAGATCTGGAACAGCGGCGCCCAGCGCGCGACACACGAATGGCTCTGTGTCCGCACCGATCCCGGCGCCGCCCGGCATCGGGGCATCTCGGTCATCATCGTGCCGATTGATAGCCCGGGCGTCGAAATCCGCCCGCTCTACGCCTGGTCGGGATACCGCACCAACGAGGTGTGGTTCCGTGACGTGCGAGTGCCGGCCACCAATCTGGTCGGCGAGGTCAATCACGGCTGGACCTACATCACCGGCGCGCTCGATCTCGAACGCGGCGCGCTGACCAACGCCGGCGACCTGCGTCGCGCCGTCGAGGAGTTGCGCGAGCTGGCGGGCAGCCCGCGCCGCGACGGCACCGTGCCCGCCGACGATCCGTCGCTGCGCCGCCGCCTGGCGCAGGCGGAGGCCGACGTCGCGGTGGCCACCCTGATGGGCTACGAGGCGGCGTCCATCCTCGACAGCGGCGTCATCCCCACCGTCGAAGTGAGCGTCGAGAAGGTGTTCACCAGCGAGTTACGCCAGCGCATCGCCGACCTGGCGCTCGACCTCCTCGGCCCGGACGGCCTGTTGGCGCATCGCAGCCAACAGGCCCCGCTGGCCGGCAAATTCGAGCGGCTCTACCGGGCCGCCCCGCTGATGCGCTTCGGCGGCGGCACCAACGAGGTGCTGCGCGACATCATCGCGCAGCGCGGGCACGCGATGCCGTCCTACGGACGCTGACTTTGGGCCTCGCGCAGCACCGATGAAGACGATCCCCACCGCCGAGCAGCGCGCGTTCGCCGCGGCGCTGCGCGCGCTGCTGGCCGCCGAAAACCCGATCACGCTGGTGCGCGCGCTCGGCGAACCCGGCGCCGAGCGCAGCACCCCGGCGCTGTGGAAGGCGCTGGCCGACGCGGGCGTCTTCGGCCTCGCCATCGGCGAGGAGTACGGCGGGGCCGGCGGCTCCCTCGACGATCTGGCCGTCTTCTCCACCGAGGCCGGCCGCGCCCTGTGCCCGACGACGGTGCACAGCAGCGTGCTCGCCGCGCTGGCCGTCGACCAACTCGGCTGCCCGGAACTCAAGGCGCGCTGGCTGCCGCCGCTGGCGTCCGGGAGCGTGCGGGGCACCACCGCGCTGCACAACGCCCGCGACGCCGCCGTCGTCACCCCGGTGCTGCGCGCCGATCCCGACGCGCACCGCTGGCGGCTCACCGGAACCGCGGACTACGTCCTCGATGCCGACGTCGCCGATGTCCTAGTGGTGTCCGCCGCGGCCGCCGCGCGCACGCTGGCCTTCGTCGTCGACGTCCGGGCCGGTGGTGTCGGCGTCGAACCGCTCGACATGGCCGGCGGCGTCCGCGCATTCACCGTGCGCTTCGACGACGTGCGGGCCGACGCAACGCTCGACGGGATCACCGCGGCATCGCTGCGCCGGCTGGCCAACACCGCCGTGGCGCTGGGATCACTCGACCTGGTGGGCGTCGGACAGGCCGTGCTGGAGCGCACCGTCGACTACACCAAGCTGCGCCACCAATTCGGCCGGCCCATCGCGTCGTTTCAGGCCGCCCAGCATCTCGTCGCCGACATGCACATCGCCCTGGCGGCCGCGCGACTGGCCGCGCACGCGGCGGTGTTCTGGCTGGGGCGCGGACGCGTCGCGAGCCGTGAGACGGCCATCGCGCGCATGCACGCGGCCACCGCGGCGCGGCTGATCACGCTGGACGCCCACCAATTGCACGGCGGCATGGGCTACGTCACCGAGACCGACCTGCATCTGTTCAGCGAGCGAGCCAGGCTGGGTTCGACATTCGGCGGCGGGGCCGACGTCGCCGCGGGCTGGCTGCAGCGCAGCATGGACGACGAAGGGGAGTGCGGTTGAGCGAGGACAGTTTGATCGATGCGGAATCGGCGGCGCGGGTGGGCACCGTCGCGGCGTCGGCGACCGGTGAGGTGAACCGGCGCGACTGGCAGCGTTGGGCGGCGGCGGTCGGCGACCACAACCCGCTGTATTTCGACCCGGATTACGCCCGGGCCAACGGATACCGCGACATCATCTGCCCTCCGTTGTTCCTGCAGTACGCCATCCTCGGCGTCTCGCCGCTGCAGTCGCTGCGTCCCGACGGGTCGTCCGGCGCGGTCTCCGGCAGCCTGGCGTTCCCGCGCGCCCCCAAGCGGATGGCCGGCGGCGAGAGCTTCACGTTCCACCTGCCCGCCTATCACCGCGACGAGATCGAAATGGTGCGCACCATCTCCTCGATCGTCGAAAAACAGGGCCGCTCCGGCAGATTCGTCCTCGTCACCTGGCACACGGTGTACCGCAACCAGGATCGCGACCTGCTGGCCGAAGCGTCGACCTCGATGATCGCCCGCCCGTAGAAAGGCCCCGGTGCGCCATGACCGATCAGCAACCGTTTTTCGACGACATCGCCGTGGGCGAACACATTCCCGCGCTGACCGTCACCGTCGACGAAACGCAGATGTTCTTCTTTTCCGCCGCCACCTACAACGGCCACCGCATTCACTACGACAAACAGTGGGCGCGCGACACCGAGGGCTACGACAACGTCCTGGTGCACGGCCCGCTGCAGGCGGCGCTGCTGGCCCGCGCCCTCGGCGACTGGATCGGCGGACGCGGCCGGCTGGTGTCCTTTTCGGTGCAGAACCGGGCGATCGCGTATCCCGGCGAATCGCTGAGCTTCGGCGGCGAGGTCACCGGTAAACGGCTGAGCGACACCGGGACCGGGCTGGTCGATCTCGTCATCGCCGGGCGCCGCGACGACACGATCCTGATGCCCGGCATGGCCACGGTCGAGTTGCCGATCCGGAGAACCGAGCCGTGACCGGGCTGCGCGGTGAGGCCGCCATCGTCGGCATCGCGGAGTTGCCGGCGCAGCGCCTCCCCACCCGGGCGCCGCTGTTCACCCTGGACCAGTACGCGGTGCTGGCCAAGCTGGCGATCGAGGACGCCGGGGTGGATCCCGGCCGTGTCAACGGCCTGCTGACCCACGGCATCGCCGAATCGGCCATGTTCGCGCCGGCCACGCTGTGCGAATACCTGGGCCTCGCACTGGATTTCGGCGAGCGAGTCGATCTGGGCGGGGCGACGTCCGCCGGGATGATCTGGCGCGCCGCGGCGGCCGTCGAACTCGGCATCTGCGAGGCGGTGCTGGCCGTGGTGCCCGGGTCGGCGGCGGTGCCGCGGTCCGAGCGGCGACCCGCGCCCGACCCGAATTGGTATGGGGCGTCGTCGAACAACTACGGCTCGCCGCAGGCCGAGTTCGAGATCCCCTACGGCAACGTGGGCCAGAACGCGCCGTACGCACAGATCGCTCAGCGCTACGCGGCCGAATTCGGCTACGACCCCGCCGCGGTCGCCAAGATCGCCGTCGACCAGCGCACCAACGCGGGCGCGCACCCCGGCGCGGTTTTTCACGGCACCCCCATCACGGTCGGCGACGTGCTGGACAGCCCGATGATCGCCGACCCCATTCACATGCTGGAGACGGTGATGCGGGTGCACGGGGGAGTGGGCGTGCTGATCGCCAACGCCGACCTCGCCCGCCGCGGCCGCCACCGCCCGGTGTGGATCAAGGGCTTCGGCGAACACATCGCCTTCAAGACCCCGACCTACGCCGAGGACCTGCTGTCCACCCCGATTGCGCGCGCCGCCGACCGGGCCTTTGCGATGGCCGGGCTCGACCGATCCGACGTCGACATCGCGTCGATCTACGACTGCTACACCATCACGGTGCTGATGAGCCTCGAGGACGCCGGATTCTGCGCGAAAGGCCAAGGCATGTCGTGGGTCAACGAGCACGACCTGACCTACCGCGGCGACTTCCCGCTCAACACCGCCGGCGGCCAGCTGTCCTTCGGGCAGGCCGGCATGGCCGGCGGCATGCACCACGTGGTCGACGGCGCGCGCCAGATCATGGGCCGGGCCGGCGACGCGCAGGTACCCGACTGCCACACCGCGTTCGTCACCGGCAACGGCGGCATCATGAGCGAACAGGTCGCGCTGCTCCTGCGGGGGGACTGAAGATGAGCCGGCCCATCCCCGAGCCCACACCCGTCTCGCAGCCCTTCTGGGACGGCCTGGCCCAGCACCGGATCCTGGTGCAGTACTCGCCGTCGGCACGGCGCTACGTGTTCTATCCGCGCACCCTGGCCCCCGGAACCCTGGCCGACGACCTGGAATGGCGCGAAATCGACGGTGCCGCAACGCTATACACGTTCACGATCGCCCGCCGGCCCACCGGCCCACCATGGGCCGACGCGCTCCCGCAGCTGCTCGCGGTGGTGCAATGGGATGCCGGACCGAAGTTCAGCACCGAGTTGGTCGACGTCGACCCGGGCGACATCCGCATCGGGATGCGGGTCCAGCCGGTGTTCTACGATCTGCCTGAAGGGGGCATCACCCTGCTGAAGTATCGGCCCGCATGACCTCGACGGTGAGGTCGGAGGTGCACATGGACGACGTCATCGTCATCGGCGCCGGGTTCGCCGGGCTCTACGCCGTGCACCGGGTCGCCTCCTCGGGCCTGTCGGTCACCGCCCTCGAGGCCGCCCCCGACGTGGGCGGCACCTGGTACTGGAACCGCTATCCGGGTGCGCGCTGCGACGTCGAAAGCGTGGACTACTCCTACTCATTCGACGAAGAACTGCAGCGGAGCTGGCAGTGGAGCGAACGCTTCGCCGCCCAACCGGAGATCCTGCGCTACCTGCGCCACGTCGCCGACCGCTTCGATCTGCGCCGCCACTACCGATTCGGGGTCGACGTCATCGGTGCCACCTTCGCCGGGGGCCGCTGGCACGTCGACACCGCGACCGGCGACAGTTACGCCGCACAGTTCCTGGTATGCGCGACCGGCTGCCTGTCGGCGCTGAATCGTCCCGATATCCCCGGCGCCGAGGACTTTTCGGGACAGGTTTACTTCACGGCCGCGTGGCCGCGCGAAGACCCCGAGCTGCGCGGCAAGCGGGTGGGCCTGATCGGCACCGGATCGTCCGGCATCCAGGTGGCCCCGATCATCGCCGCCAGCGCCGAAAACCTGGTGGTATTCCAGCGATCCGCGAACTACACCATCCCGATGCCGAACCGGCCGTGGTCGGCCGAGGAGCAGCGAGAAATCCAGGAGCGGTATCCCGAGCGCCGCCGGGCCTCGGCCTACGCGGCGGCGGGCACCCCGCACGGCACCTACCACAAGAACGCCCTCGACACCGAACCGCACGAGCGCAACGAAGCGCTGTGGCAGCGTTGGCGCGAAGGGGGCGTGCTGTTCGCCAAGACCTTCCCCGACCAGACCAGGGACCTGGCCGCCAACGACATCGCGAGGACGTTCGCCGAGCAGCGGATCCGCGAGATCGTCCACGATCCCACCGTCGCAACCGATCTCATCCCGGTCGATCACCCGATCGGAACGAAACGCATCTGCACCGACGACGGCTACTACGCCACCTTCAACCGCGACAACGTTCGGCTGGTGAACCTGCGCCGCGAACCCATCGAGGCGATCACCGCCGAGGGCGTGCGCACCAGCGCGACGACCTACCCGTGCGACGTGCTGATCTTCGCGACCGGCTTCGACGCCATGACCGGCGCGCTGACCCGAATCGATCCGAAAGGCCCCCGGGGACAACGACTGCGCGACATCTGGGCCGACGGCCCGGTCACCTTCCTCGGGCTGATGGTGCCCGGTTTGCCCAACCTGTTCACCATCAGCGGGCCGGGCAGCCCGTCGGTGCTGGCCAACATGGTGCTGCACGCCGAGGTCCAGGTCGACTGGGTGGTCGACCTGGTGCGGGCCGCGCGGCGCCTCGGTGTGGCCGAGGTCGTGCCACGCCACGACGCGGCGATCGCCTGGACCGAACACGTGGCCCAAGCGGCCGAGCGCACGCTGTTCCCCAGGGCGGCATCGTCGTGGTACCTGGGCGCCAACATCGAGGGCAAGAAGCGGGTCTTCATGCCCTACATCGGCGGCTTCGGCACCTATCGGCGGCACTGCGACGAGGTGGCCCAAAACAACTACGCGGGGCTGGTGTTCACCAGCCGATGACGACGTCGAAGAGGAAGTGAACCCGTGGTCGAGACGGTCCAACAGCTACTGCGGCAACGTCGCCACGACGACACCCCGGCGCTGGTTCACGGCGAGCGGACCTGGACCTGGCGCGAGCACCTCGCCGAAGCCGAGGCGGAGGCCGCCGCGCTGATCGCGCTCGCCGACACCGCACGGCCGCTGCATGTCGGCGCCGTACTGGGCAATTCCCCGGCCATGTTGCGCGCCATGGCCGCGGCCGCGCTGGGCGGCTACGTGTTGTGCGGGATCAACACCACGCGGCGCGGGCCGGGATTGCTGGCCGACATCCGGCGCTCCGACTGCCAGCTACTGCTCGCCGACCCGGAGCACCTGGAACTCCTGAACGGGTTGGACCTCAACGGCATTCAGGTGATCGATGTGGCCGGCGGCCGCTACGCCGACGCCGTCGCTTCCGCGCCACCGCTGGTTGCGCATCGCGAGGTGACCGCCGCCGACACCCTGATGATGATCTTCACCTCGGGCACCAGCGGTGACCCCAAGGTGGTGCGGTTCGCCCACGGCATGGCGATCATGTGCGGTGCCAGCCTGATCTTCCAGTACGACGTCACCGCCGACGACGTCTGCTACCTGTCGATGCCGCTGTTTCACTCCAACGGCGTCGCCGCCGGCTGGGCGGTCGCCATCGGCAGCGGGGCCACCATGGTGCCGGCGCGGTTTTCGCCGTCCCGCTTCCTCGACGACGTCCGTCGCTATCGCGTCACCTACCTGAACTACGTCGGCAAGCCGCTGGCGCTGATCCTGTCCACGCCCGAGCGCCCCGACGACGCCGACAACACCCTGCGGGTGGCCTTCGGCAACGAGGCCACCGACCGCGACATCGCCGAATTCGCAAGGCGTTTCGGGTGCCGGGTCGTCGACAGCTTCGGTTCGAGTGAATTCGCGGTGATCGTGGTGCGCGAAGACGGCACCCCACCCGGCTCCATCGGCAAGCCGTACCCGGGGGTAAGCATCTACAACTCGACGACACTGCGGGAATGCGAGCCCGCGAAGTTCGACGCGCACGGGGCGCTGACCAATTTCGACGAGGCCGTCGGTGAACTCGTCAACACCCATGGGGCGGGGCCCTTCGCCGGCTACTACAACGATCCGGGCGCCACCGCGGAGCGGATGCGGCACGGGATGTACTGGTCGGGCGACCTGGCCTATCGCGACGACGACGGCTGGATCTACCTGGCCGGGCGCACCGCCGACTGGATGCGGGTGGACGGGGAGAACCTGGCCGCCGGGCCGGTCGAGCGAATTCTGGCGCGACTGCCCGAGGTCAGCCAGGTCGCCGTCTACGCCGTTCCCGACGACCGGGTCGGCGACCAGGTGATGGCCGCCCTGGTGCTGCGGCCCGGTGCGCAGCTCAGCCCCGACGACTTCGCGAAATTCCTTGCCGCGCAGCCGGATCTGTCACCGAAGGCGTGGCCGCGCTACGTGCGGATCAACGATCAGCTGCCCGCGACCGCGACCAACAAGATCCTCAAGCGGGCGCTGATCGCCGCGGGTGTCACCGCACAGGACGGGTTGTTGTGGACGCGCCCCGCACGCGGCACCAGTTATGCGCCGGTGAGCGAAAACGCCGTCGGTCGTGCGGCCCCCAGCGTCTCAGGCGCATGAACCGGGCCTCAGCCCGCTTCCTCGACGGGCGCGGGCTGGGGTGCCTCCCCGAACCGCGCCAGCACCAGCGTTGCGGACACGGCGACGGCGAACCCCGCGATCACCAGCCAGCCCAACCCGGCGCGCGCGGTGTCGCCCAACCACACCACCCCGACGAACGCCGGTGCCAGCGTTTCGCCGACCACCATGCCGGCGACGGCCGTGGTCACCGATCCGCGGTGCAACGCGGAGGTGAGCAACAGGAAACCCGCGGCCCCGCCGGCGGCCGCCGCGTACAGCGCCGGGTTGGTGTAGAACGCCCGTTTGGTGGGATCGATCGCCTCGATCAGCCGCACACCCACCTCGACGACGCCGAAGCCGCTTCCGGCGGCCAACCCCAGCGCGAGGGCTCGCGCGCGGTCGGGCAATCGCCCGGCCGCGGCGCCGCCGAGGAAGATCGCGGCCACCACCCCCAGCAGCGCCCAGCCGAGCCCGGCCGGGGCGTGCCGAAAGTGGCCCGGCCCGGCGGCCAGGGCGAGGGCGACCAGGCTGAGGCAGACCACCCCGACGGCCGTCCATTCCGCCGGCGACAGC
>NZ_LZLL01000433.1:0-11596 GCF_001669335.1 Mycobacterium sp. 1245852.3
GCGTTGCTGGGCGATCCGCTATGGCGGGCGCGGGGAGTGCACAACGGGTTCGTCTGCCACGGCGAGACTGTCATCGGGGCGGGCCAGCACGCCGACCGCGTCACTGTGCGCGCTGATCGGCTCGACACCCGATTAAAGGCCGGGACCGCCGTGACCGGCTGGGCGGGGGAACCGATGACGGCGATGCCGGATGCGGACAACCGTTTCAGCGGTGAGGTTTTCGCCACCGCCGTGGGTGAGGACGGCGCGCTGGCGGTGAGCATCGGTGGACTTCGTAAGACGGGGTATCGGCCCGCTGCGGGGGAGATACTGACGGTGATCCCTGCGCCGCCCTCGGTGTCCACGATTCGGTCGCGGCGCACGGCGGTGGCGCGGCTGTACAAGCGGCGGTTCTCCTGGCTGTCACAGGGGGCCACTCCGACCGCCAGCCGCCGTCCTGTTCCGCTGGCGGTGATGATCGCCGCCGCCGACGACACCCAATCGGAGAACTGAGATGCGTACTCTGCCAGAGAGGTTCACCGCCACCGCCGCAGCCACCGCTGCCGCCGAGGCTGCTGCGCCACCGGCCACGGCGACCCCGGCGCTGCCGACTGCTGCGCCGATGACCGAGGACTGGCCAGGGCGTGACCTGTTGGACACACCGATGCTGGCGCGGGTGCTGCTGGCTGCATGGGGCGGCGATGCCGCGATCTGTGTTCCGGCTTGCCCTGGCGCGGGCAAGAGCCGCCTGGTGGCGTTGCTGGCCGGAGCCCTGGCTCACCGCGTGGGGTTGCGTGTCGCGGTGGCTGCGCAGACCCGCGAGCAAGCCGCCGAGCTGTCTCGGCGTATCGCCGCTGTCAGTGACCGCGCTTCCCTGATCGTGTCGGGGGCCGGTAAGAAGCCGGTGATGGTAGACGGCATCCGCACCGTCGCGGGCCGCAGCGTGCGATGGGAGCACTCGACCGGGGGGGAAATCCTGATCGGCACCGCCGCGCGGTGGCTCTACGTCGATCCCAACTTGGCCGGGGCTGATGTGCTGCTGGTCGATGAGGCTTGGCAGTGCACCTATGCCACCCTCGGAGCGCTGGGAAGTCTTGCACGCCAGGCGATATTAGTCGGCGATCCCGGCCAAGTAGCGCCCGTGGTGTCCGGCTCGATCGAGAAGTGGAAAGGGCAAGCTGCCGGGCCACATCAGCCCGCCCCGGCTGCGCTGCTGGCCGCACATGGTGAAGCCATCACCGTCTATGAGTTGACAAACTCCTGGCGACTTGGGCCGCAGACCTGCGCGCTGGTGTCGGAGCACTTCTACCCGCACATGCAGTTCACGTCGCGCCGTCCCGATGAGGCAGTAATCGCACCGGACGGCGCGGTTCTGCCCGAAATCATCAGTCGCCCAACGGAAGCGCTGAACGGTCCGACCGACCCGGCGCTGCTGACCGCATTGGCTGAGCGGGTGCGCGAACTGACCTGGTACGACTACCGGCGCGGCGGTGTGTGCGAGGCGTTGACCGCCCGCGACATTGCCGTAGTGGTGCCTCACGTCGCACAGGCCGGTGCGGTGCGGGCGCTGCTGGCCGACATGACCGATGTGCTGGTCGGCACCGTTAACGCGCTGCAAGGCCTAGAGAGGCCCGCCGTGGTGGCCTTGCACCCGATGGCGGGGTACCGCAGCGCTGAGTCGTTCGCCCTTGATGCGGGCCGCATGTGTGTGACCCTGAGCCGTCACCGGGCGCACCTGACCATCCTCACCGACCCGGCCACTGCTCCGGTGCTGGACGCCGCCGCCGACGATCCGCAGGCCGCTCACGCACGGGCGGTGCTGGCCGCGCTCTGACCGAGGGGGACCCCCACCACCCCCCACCCGGCGCAGGCGTGGGGTGGGGCTTCGGGTTCTATTGAGGCGGAACGGTTCTTCTTCTTCTTCTTCGGCGTGTCGGTGGGCGCCGGTAGTGTCACTGGTGTTGGGGCATGCCGTTGGGGCGGGCTCATTGCTTCGGAAGGCGAAGATCATGGCGGTTTATGGGGACGGGGAATGCTTGGATGGGCCGGAAGGCTGCGCGGGTGAGGTCTTCGCGCGCTCGACGCTCTCGGGGAGTGGGGATGCCTATTACCGGTGTGACCACCACTATGAGGCGTATGCCGCTCGGCTTCAGCCGGTGATGGACGACATCAACCGGCGATATCCGGCGATGGCGCCGGCTGATTGGGACCCGTATTACGCAGGCGAGACCTGGGACGAGGAAGGCTGGTAAAGCCAGCCGCCGCTGTTTCTGGACGCGTGGCGGGGTGGTGGTCGCTCCGAAATACATGGCGCGCGTGTTGATTTCGCAGCACGGGTGTCGGTGGTCGGAGGTAGAATCGCAGTTGTGGGGCTGGTCATTCGGACTGGCCCGCGGTTCCCAGGAAAGGGGAAAGCAGTGACTGCTGTCGTTGAGGGTTCGGTGGCCGTGGTGTCGCGGTCGGTGGCGGAGGCTTTGTCGGCCGGTGTCGAATCGGGTGCGGTGGTGTGTGCGCCGCTGGTCGACGGGCCGGTGCCGGGGTGGTTGGTGGTCGAGGAGACCGAGGTGGGTGACGCGGAGCGCCAGTGTGCGGTGGTGCGGCTCGACGGCTCTGCGGTGGTGGTGGCCGGTGCGGTGTCGGAGGTCCAGGTGGCTGGTGATCCGGTGCCCACGGAGGCAGAAATGCCGGCCTGGGCCTCAGCGCTTGCCGGTACGTTCTTAGCAGCTCGGCGGGCTCGAGAGGAGGCGCAGGTGGCGCGCTCGGCGCTTATCGAGCATCAGGCGCGGCTGGAGCGCATCGTCGACGCGGCGCATGAATACGCCAGCGACAATGACCTGTGCGAGCGATTTGATCGGTTCATGTTTTCTCAGGGGCTGCGGCCGCGCTCGCGGGAGTGGGTGTGCGAGGTGGATGCAACCATCCGTGTTCGCATCGCGGTGTCGTCACACAGCGCCGACGCGGCCGGGGGAGAGGTCACCGACCAGATGGTGTTAGACGCGATCGCGGCGCTGCGCGGCCCGCTGTTGGCGGACGCGATCCAGGATCACGACGCGGTCGACGTCGAAGAGGACTAGCGCCGGTCGAATTAGCGGTGGCCGGCTGCGGCGGTCGGCCACCGCCTTCCACCCGACCACCACCCCGGCACAGGGGTGGGGTGGTGGTCGAAACAGAGCAGCGCAACGGCCGGATCCGTTGTCGAGATGTAAGACAGGTTGACAATCGCGGCGCGTTGTTAAACAACAGGGTCAGCTAATTAGACGATACTAATCACCCTGTTCCTGGGCATGGGTTCGCTGTCCCACGACATGCGACGGCCCCCTCCGGCAATCCATGCTGGGGACAGGACGCAACGGGTAGGCCGGGAAATGGCGGGCGGCGCCTGTTCCGACGCTTCTTGGCTGCAAGCGACGACGCCTGTAGCCTCGCCCTGCGGGCGCCGAATCGAGGGCGACAGGGAGGGCGGCAAAGATGGCCAATCCGGCAGAGCAGGGCCGCTGAATGGGTGCCGCGCTGACGACAGCTGCTACATACACGCATCCGAATCGCCTTCCACTAACTGGCAATTAGACCAATAGCCTCGCCGTCCCACATCATCGAAACGATTCGGGCAGGTAGGCCTTCGTAGTTTGACGGCGAGCGCGATGAGCCGAACCACGAAACCGAGGTAAGCGGGCCCTCGGTACAGTCTTGGTGAAGCTCGACGTCGACGGCTGACTCGAAACGCTGTCTGTCAACGTGTCGAGTGTGAGTGCCCAGACAGAAGAATGTGGCGCCCCGGCTATGCCGGAGCGCCACAGGGTGGGTGTCGTGTTGTTAGTTGATTCCGAGTGCCCATGCGATCAGCGTGCGCACGGCGCCGGAGACGAGTCCCTGCAGCACGGTTTTGCAGATCCACGCGAGCCGCTTGTCGGGCGAATGAATGCGCTCTTGGTTGGGGTCCATGGCCTGTCCTTTCGGTCTTGTTGGCGGGAATTACGGCCGCGCTCATGACGATGTCGCGCCAGCCGCCTGATAGGGGGAATTGGGGACAACACGGAACGCGCCGGCTGGTTGTGCTGATAGGGCGGCCGACTAGCGGGGCGATGTTGTACGTTTTCGTACGTCGATCGAGTGCGATGGAGGGGCTCCTTGGTCGCAGACGCACGTACCTGGTTCATCAACGAACTCCTGCGCCTACATCGCTTTGCGGGAGAACCGCACCTTCGCGATCTCGCCAAGATGAATTCGAAGCTGAAGACCACGACAGTCAGCAACCTGCTCACCGGCAAGGGGGTCCGAACACCGGACTGGGACCTTGTCCAGGCCTTCGTCGAGGCTTGCCTGAAGTACTCCACTCAAGACGGCCGCCGAAGGTCGGTCGAAGTGTCGATGTTGAGCGACATCGAGATGTGGCGCTACCGACATGCCCAGTTGTCGGAATGGCTCGACTTCCAGGCGAAGGCATGGCCGACCTTGCCGGCGCGGGTGGGGATTCCCCCTGTCACCGCGAGCGCGTACGTGTTGCGCAGTGCGGACGCCGAACTTGATGCCGTCTGGGTTTCAGCGGAAGGGGGCGTCGTGGGCCGGCCGTCTGCGATTGTTCTGACTGGGACCAGTGGGCTAGGTAAGACACAGTTGGCGGCGGCGTTCGTGCACAGGTTGTGGGAGGCGAAGAAGGTTGACGTCGCTGTCTGGCTGACCGGTTCCAGCCGTGAATCGGTGGCGGCTGGGTATTCCGCTGCGGCGGAACGTGTTCTCGGACTGTCCGGCGTTAATGCTGACGAAGCAGCGAAGCGCTTTTTGGAGTGGCTGTCGCAGACTTCGAGTCGGTGGGTTGTGGTGATCGACGATGTTGTCGAGCCCAGTCGGATGGACGGCTTGTGGCCGTCGAAGTCCAAGACCGGGATGACGATTGCGACCTCACACCATCGCGGCGTCGCGATGGTCGGCGATAGCCGGCGGGCGGTTGAAGTCGGCCTGTTCGATGAGGATGTAGCGACTGATTACCTGCTGGAGACGTTGGCCCTACCAGCTGTACAAGGTTTGCACGCGCGGGCGTTGGCTGTTGAGCTTGGATGCTTGCCGCTCGCGTTGGCGCACGCGGTCGCGTTCATGCGAGATTTCGATCTGGGCTGTGAGGAATATTTGCACCGGGTCGCGGATCAGAAGACCAAGTTGGAGAGCCTGTTTCCTGAAGAGCCGCTATTGCCGGACGGATACAACCGTAGTGTGGCCGCGGCGTGGGCGTTTGCCGTCAATCAGGCTGATGTGCTGTACCCGCGGGCTGTTTCGACGCCATTGATGCAAATCGCATCAGTGTTGGATTCGAATGGGATTGTCGAGTCGATCTTCTACGCGTCGCCCGTAATCGATTACGTCGCAAGAAAAGTCGGTCGCACCGTCACGAATCAAGATATCCGTGATGGACTGCGAACCCTCAGGCGCGTAAGCCTGGTTGATCTGGACGAGGAGTCCGAGGTCGTGCGTGTTCATTCGCTCATACAGCGGTCGGTGATCGGCCTCACGGACACGCCGGTGTTTGTTGAGGCGGTCGGTGCGGCGGCAGATGCCGTGAGCCGGGCATGGAACGAACTGAGCAGCGATGAACGGCGGCGGCAGCTCCTATTGCCGAATATCCAAGCACTAGTGGCCAAGGCGAGTGACGAGCTGACGCGAAAAGCGTGCCATCCGTTGCTGTTTCAGTACATCAGCGCTGTTGGCGACAGCGGTTTGTACCTGCGGGCCGCAGAGCTGGCCCGTGGGCTACATGGCTGGGCTACAGGAAACCTACCTGAGACGCATGAGCATGTGTTGCGGCTGCGGCTCGAGTCGATGTTCTGGACAGGAATGGCCGGCCATCACCAGGACGCGGCAACATTCGCCGCCGAGCTGCTGAAAGATATGAACGGCCGTTTGGGGCCCAACCACGAACTCACGCTGCTATGCCGGATGTATTCGATCCGCTGGCGCATCGAAGAATCGGCTGAGGTCGCAGGCGTCGAAGCGTATCGCCAACTTGTTGAAGACATGGAGCGTGAACTTGGGCCGCACCACGAGTTCACCTACCGAGCGCGGAACAACATGGCGAACGTATATGGCCACGCACATGACTATGCCGAGGCTGTTGCGGCAACCGAGAAACTGCTGCACGATCGGCGAGAGCGCCTCGGACTTGATCACCCCGATACGTTGCTCAGCCGGTACAACCTGGCCAAATGGACGGGACTTGACGGTCAGAGAAGTGCTGCGATCGACGAACTCGCAGGCCTGGTCCCGCACTTGGCCTTGGTCAAGGGCACCCGGCATCCGTTGACGCTCTATGCGAGGGCCGCTCTGGCGAGAATGCAGGGAGCCGACGGGGATCGAGACACCGCGATCGGTGAGTTGCGCGAGGTAGCAGGGCTATTCGAGGAAATCTTCGGCGAACAATGCCCTCAATCGACGGATATCAATCGACAGATCGAGATTTGGGTCAGTTCATCATGATCGTGCCGGAGACGTGTTATCGGCACCGGTCAGTAGGGGTACGGCAGATTTCAGCAGTCATCTGATCGGCCGCAGCGCGTCCCATGATTCTGTGCACTGGCTCATCTGCTCTAGATGCGGCACCGACGTCTAATCCCGGTGTCTCGCGTCCTTGTTCACATTCCGTGCCTCAAAGTGGCGTCGCAGTAACCTGAAGTGTCTTTTGACTCGACGCCGCAGCTCGACAAAGGCGAGCCATCAAACCCGCCCGTGGTACCTGGCTGCCGGGGTAACCGATCGCACACGGGTCTGGGCCGTATTCGATGATCGCTGACCAGTGCTTATGCAAACTACTTTGACAAGTCTGCGCGGCAGGCGCGAATTCTGTCAAAGTGCCCGGGCGTGTCTTGTCAATCTGTCTTGCATCTCGACATCCGTGGTGGTGGTGGTGTGAGTGTTCGCTGATAAGGGGGTTATTGCTTGTTTGTTCGGCGTTGTCGGTGGGGCGCGGTAGTGTTGTTGGTGTAGGGCAAGCCAGCTGGGCGGGCCCCGAAATCCCGGAAGGGGAGTGCCATGACTGCAGCAACGATCGATCGGGTTCCGGCGGCGGCCGTCGACCAGGATGGCGACATCGACTGGCGCGCGCTGCTCGAACAAGCGATGACGATGCCGGGCCGGCTGGGCGACACCTACTGCCGCTTCTACCAATATTCGTTGGCCAACCAGCTGCTGTTGTGGTCGCAGGGCGTCACCGAGCCGTGCGCGCCATTCAAGGTATGGAAGGCGCTGGGCCGTATCCCGGTCAAGGGCGGCGCCCGATTCGTGCGGCATCCGCGCCCGGTCTACGAAAAGGACGCCGAGACCGGTGACCGGGTCGTCAAGTTCACGCGGTTCGTGTTGCGGCGCAGCACATTCCCCTACTCGAACACGGTGGGTCCAGACATCGAATGGCCCGAGTTGCCCGCATGGGACACACAGCGTGCGCTGGCCGCTCTGAACATCCGGCAGGTGGCTTACGCGATGATCGACGGCAACTGCCAGGGGTACAGCTTCGAGCGGACGGTCGCGATCAATCCCGTGGCGAAGTTCCCGCTCAAGACCATGTTCCACGAGTTGGGGCATGTGATGCTCGGGCACACCACCGGCGGCGACGAGGGCGTGAGCCCCTGCAGCCGGGGGGTCGGCGAATTTCAGGCTGAATCGGTGGCCTACCTGTTGGCTCACGAACTCGAGCTGAATGCGTGGGCGCCGGAGGAGTCACGCGCGTACATCCAGCATTGGCTGGGTGACGAGCAGGTCACGGACAACCACATCCGTGCGGTGTTCACAGCGGTAGACAGGATCCTGAGAGCCGGCCGGACGCTGGCCGAGGTCCAGGACGACGAGGAGGCGATCGCCTCCTAACTGGGCCGCGCATCGCGCGCGCCGGGGAACCCCAACATTCCCGCTCCGGCAGCTGTGCGCCCGGCTCCGGTGCCCGCTGGCTACCTCCCCCTGTCGCCGGCGGGTACCGCTCATTTTGGGGAGGCCTAGCGTCCCACCGCCCGGGCACCCATCGCCCCAACCGGCACGGGTGTGGGGTGGGGGGGTGTTGCCGCGGTGGCGATATGGGCTGCTGCTGCTGCTGTCGAGATGCAGGGAAAATTGACAACCCGTGCGCATTGTTTAACAACGGGGGTCTGTGAGCCGCCGGAGCGCGGAACGTGAACGCCACGAACGAAACTCGCCATGCAACGAAGATTGACAACGGCTTGAGACGCGCCGATGGTCTGTGAAGGTTGCCCGGCGAGTCTTGTCAATCTTCGCTGCATCCCGACAGCTGCTGCTGCTGTTGCTGCTGCTGCGTCGTTGGGCGGCGGTGTGCTCGATGGTTGCTGTCGTCGGTGCTCGTGCTCGTTTGGGTGCTCGGTGGGGCGCGGTCTTGTCGGTGGGGCGCGGTAACGTTCGTCGTGTTGGCCAAGCCGTTGGGGCAGGGCCATGTTTCCCGGGAAAGGGGAGTGTTGTGACTGCTGGCGATGCACGGGTGGTGCTGAAGGTGGGCCTTGATCGGACGGTGACGCGGGTGCCGTTCATCGTGGATGAGCGCGAAGGTGCGGGGGCGCTCTTTCGCGAGCAAATCGGATGCGCGTTGTATGACGTGATTTCGCTTGATGATCGGCTCGATATGTGGGTCGACGATGAGGCGATCGTTGGGGTGGACATGGACGACAGCGAGGCGTTGGCTGGCGTACTCAACGTCGTGGCAACCATGATTGCGATCCGCTACGGGCGATGGCAACCGGTGTTCGGCACGGCAGTGATCGCCCGTTTGGCGGGCGAGCGTGCCGCTGCGCTCGACGAGGACCAGCTAGCCAGACTGGAGGATTTGGCCGAGTTGTCGTCGGCTGTGTTCGCCGGTACGGGCGGTTCACAGGTGGGCGAGGAGCCTAGTGTGGCAGTGTATTTGAAGATCAAGGTGGAGAACACCTACAGCGACGGCCACGAGTCCGAACAGGTCGAGAAGGTCCAAGTGGAGCCCTTCGAAGACCTCGAGCATCTGTGGGAGCAGCTGCGGGAGTACACGGGCGACGGCCATGGCATTGGCCGAGATGTGGATGCCCTGTACACCGTGACCGTGCTGGAAGCCCCTGAGCGTCCCGAGCTTGTGGGGCTGAGCAATGAGTGGGGCTGAGATGAGTGCACCGACCCCACCGGCAGCTATGGTCGCCGCTGTGGCGGCGCTGCGGGCCTCGTTCGACGACATCCACGTCATGCATGAGTGCGACCAAAGTTGCCGTGCTAACTGCGATCTGAGCGATTACAGCGAATCTGCCTATCGCTCCCACGATGAGCACAACTTCGATGTGCGCGAGGCGATCCATGACCGGGCGGCAGCCCTCGTCGAGGTGCTCGAGGAATGGCTGGAGTCGCCCCGCAGGGAAAGCCAGGGCGCAGACGTCGCCGAATCACCACGCGCGGAGGCATTGGTCGCTCCGCTGGTGGTATCACGCGACCCTATCGTGTATCAGCAGTGGTGGGATCGCGAGGCGAACCGCGCCGAGATCGCCGATACGTTGGCACGGCTGGCCGGCGAGTGCGAAGCGGAGTACACGCTGCACGAGCTGATGCTGCAGGTCTTCCAAAGCGAACCGTCCGGGGCGAGCTGGCTACAGGTGCAAGGGCTAGCAGCGGGTGCTCACATGCGTTGGCTGACCTTGGACATAGATCCGGCTTACGACGGCCAGGGAGTGCTCGACGGGATCGATGTCGTTTTCAACCTGCACGTCGAAATGGCCAATATCGGCCGGCGGTGGCTCGCTGTGTCGGTATATGTCGCCCGCCCTCACGGCGTGTTAGCGCCGCAAGCCTCAGAGGCGGGGCTGGTGGCCCTGGGCGAGGTGATCGACACGAGATCGGGCACGGCTTCGACGACCAGGGCGCGAAGTACGACGGCGACGGCAACCTGGTGGACTGGTGGACCGACGACGACCGCACCGAGTTCGGCGCCCGCACCAAGGCGCTGATCGAGCAGTACGAGGCCTACACGCCCCGCGGGCTCGACGCCGGCCACCGCGTGAACGGCGCCTTCACCGTCGGCGAGAACATCGGCGACCTGGGCGGGTTGTCCATCGCGCTGCTGGCCTACCAGCTGTCCCTGCACGGCCAGCCCGCGCCCGTCATCGAGGGGTTGTCCGGCGTGCAGCGCGTGTTCTACGGCTGGGCCCAGGTGTGGCGCACGAAATCCCGTGAGGCAGAAGCGATTCGCCGACTGGCGGTGGATCCGCACTCGCCGCCGGAGTTCCGGTGCAACGGCGTCGTCCGCAACATCGACGCCTTCTACGACGCCTTCGGCGTGGCCGAGGGTGACGCGTTGTACCTGACGCCGCAGCGCCGGGTCAGGATCTGGAACTAGCCACGGCCAGAACCGGCTCGATCCTGGCGGGCACGTGCTTGTGCCACGGGGTGCCGGCGTACGGGTCGCGCCATTCGGTGGAGGTGAGCGCGTTCGGGGCCACGCCCGGGACGACGGTTTGGCCGTCCGCGTCCCGGTAGTCCAGCCCGAAACCGTTGGGCAGGGCGGCGTGCCCGGTCAGCATGGTCTCGGTGATCTCGACGGTCGCCTCGGCGCTGCCGGCCGCGGTGCTGATGCGCGCCCGGTCCCCGTCGGCCAGGTTGAGGGCCTGCGCGTCTTCCACGCTGACGCGCAGCGCCCCGTCGGCGTCGCGTTTGCGCCACGACGGGTCGCGGAAGATGTCGTTCGCGGTGTAGGCGCGCCGCTCCCCCACCGACAGCACGATCGGGAACTCCGGCGTGGTCAGCTCCGCGGGCGCCGCGGCCAATGCCCTTAGCTCGTCCAGCATTTCGGGGATCTCCAGGGAGATCTTGTGGTCGGCGTGGCTGATCAAAGCGAAGTCGTCCTCGTAGGTGTGCCGGGTGAACGTGACCCCGGACGGGTTGTCGAGGATGGCATCGAACAGCGCGTTGCCGTCGGCGTGGCCGGCGCGCCGGACGGCGTCGGGATAGGTCATCGCGGTCTTCTGCGCGAGCCCCCACAGGGCGGCCGCGCCCGACATTCCCTCGGGCAGCGTCGCGGTGTTCGAGGATCTCGGCGTCCAGCAGGCGCCCAACAGCACCCTGTGCTCCTACCTGAACAAGCTGTTGTGGATCCTGACCGGCAACTTCGCGAAGCAGGGTGGCCAGCACCTGCATTCGTCGCTCGCCCCGCTGTTCAGCAAGGTCTCCGGCCGCACGCCGGTCACCGGCGCCCCGATCATCGCCGGGCTGGTGCCGAGCAACGTCGTCCCGGAGGAGATCCTCACCGACCACCCGGACCGCTTCCGGGCCATGATCGTCGAGAGCGCCAATCCCGCCCACTCGCTGGCCAATTCGGCCGCGTGCCGCGAGGCATTCCAGGCCCTCGAGCTGATGGTGGTCGTCGACGTCGCGATGACCGAGACCGCCAGGCTCGCCCACTACGTGCTGCCCGCGGCCTCCCAGTTCGAGAAGCCCGAAGCCACCTTCTTCAATTTCGAGTTCCCGGGCAATACCTTCCAGCTGCGCCGGCCGCTGCTGTCGCCGCTCCCGGGAACCCTGCCCGAACCCGAGATCTGGGCGCGGCTGGTGCGCGCGCTCGGCGTGATCGACGACGCCGACCTGCGCCCGCTGCGTGAGGCCGCGCAGCGCGGCCGCCAGG
>NZ_LZLL01000434.1:0-13278 GCF_001669335.1 Mycobacterium sp. 1245852.3
TCCGCGTGGTGATCGACGGCGAACCGCGCGTCGACGCGACGATCAGGTTCGGCGAGCCCGGGCAGGACGTGATGACCGTGCTGATGGACAGCACCGCCGTCGCGGCCGTCAACGCCATCCCGTTCCTGTGCCAGGCGCCACCGGGGGTCATCACGCCAATCGATCTGCCGCTCATCGGTTCCCGCGGCGCGTTGGGCTAACGCTGGTCGAACCCGTGATGAGCACCCGCTTATCCGCCACCGCGGAGGGCGTCGCGTCCGCCATCAGTAAAGGTTGCCGCGAAATCCGGGAAGCGTACAGTGGGAGAAGCTTGTTATATCGGCTAAGTATTAGATTGACTACCTCCGATAGGAGCACACCGTATGACTTCCACCAGGTACGAAGGCGACACCTGGGACCTGGCGTCCAGCGTCGGCGTGACCGCGACCATGGTCGCGGCGGCCCGCGCCATGGCCACCCGGGCCGACAACCCGCTGATCAACGACCCCTTCGCCGAGCCGCTGGTGAAGCTGGTCGGCGTGGACCTGCTGTCCCGGCTGGCCAGCGGCGAGCTGGACCCCGCCGAGCTGAACGACGTGCACGACGGCGCCGCGGGATCCGCCGGCGCGATGTCGCGGATGGCCGACAACATGGCCGTGCGCACCAAGTTCTTCGACGAGTTCTTCCTGGATGCGACGAACGCCGGCATCAAGCAGGCGGTGATCCTGGCCTCCGGGCTGGACGCCCGCCCGTACCGGTTGGCGTGGCCGGCCGGGACGGTGGTCTACGAGGTGGACCAGCCGCAGGTGATCGAATTCAAAACCCGCTCGCTGGCCGAGCTGGGCGCCGAGCCGACCGCCGAGCGGCGGGTGGTGGCCGTCGACCTGCGCGACGACTGGCCCACCGCGCTGCGCAACGCCGGATTCGACCCGGCCCAGCCGACCGCGTGGAGCGCCGAGGGCCTGCTCGGCTACCTGCCGCCCGAGGCGCAGGACCGCCTGCTGGACACCATCACCGAGCTCAGCGCGCCGGGTAGCCGGTTGGCCACCGAGAGCGCGCCCAACCCCGAGCCCGGCCACGAGGAGAAGATGAAGGAGCGCATGCAGACGATCTCCGAGCGCTGGCGTGCGCACGGTTTCGAGCTGGACATGGCGGGACTGGTCTACTTCGGCGACCGCAACGAGGCTGCCGCATACCTGGCCGACCGCGGCTGGCGGCTGAACAGCGCCAGCATCACGGAACTGTTCGCCGCCAACGGACTTGACCCGCTCACCGACGACGACACGCGGATGGGCGAGATGCTGTACACCAGCGGCACGCTCGGCGAGAAGGAGGAGGCAGCCCGATGACCACCGACGCGGCAAGAACCGACGGCGACAGCTGGGACCTGGCTTCCAGCGTGGGAGCGACGGCAACGATGGTCGCCGCATCCCGCGCCGTCGCTTCGCAGGGGCCCAACCCACTGCTCGACGATAAATTCGCCGATCCGCTGGTCCGCGCCGTCGGATTGGACCCCTTCATCCGCATCATCGATGGTGACGTTGACTTCGCCGACGATCCGCTGATGAACCGCAAAGCCAGGGCCGAGCAGATGACCGTGCGGACACGGTTTTTCGACGATTTCTTCATCAATGCCACCGAAGACGGTGTGCGCCAAGCGGTGATTCTGGCTTCCGGCCTGGACACCAGGGCCTACCGCTTGCCGTGGCCCGCGGGCACCGCGGTCTACGAGATCGACCAGCCACAGGTCATCGCGTTCAAGACCAACACGCTGGCAGGCCTCGGCGCGGCCCCCACCGCCGAGCGGCGGACAGTGGCCATCGACCTGCGCGAGGACTGGGCTGCGGCCTTGTGCGAGAACGGGTTTGACGTCTCGCAGCCGACCGCGTGGAGCGCCGAAGGGCTGCTGCCCTACCTGCCACCCGAGGCGCAGGACCAGCTGTTCGACAACATCACCTCGCTCAGCGCGCCGGGCAGCCGGCTGGCCACCGAACACGTGCCGGACCCCAACGCCTTCACCGACGAACGCCTGCAGCGCATCACCGAGCGGTGGCGCAGTGCCGGGTTCGACCTTGACGCAGGTGAGCTGTTCTACCGGGGTGAACGCAGCGTCGTCGTCGACTACCTGAGCGAGCACGGCTGGGATGTGACGGCCCACGCAGTCAGGGAACTGTACGCGCACAACGGCTTCGAATTTCCCGAAGAAGTGGTGGTGGCCTTCGGTGACCTGAGCTATGTCGCCGCCACCCTCAAGTAGGCTGCTTCCATGTCACGCAGTCACGACGATGAGTGGGATCTTGCCTCCAGCGTCGGCGCGACCGCGACCATGGTCGCGGCCGGGCGCGCCATGGCGTCCAAGGATCCCCGCGGTCTGATCAACGATCCGTTCGCCGAGCCGCTGGTACGCGCGGTCGGGGTGGATTTCTTCACCAAGATGATGGACGGCGACCTCGAGCTGGATGCGATCGAGAACGCCACGCCGGTGCGCATTCAGTCGATGGTCGACGGAATGGCGGTGCGTACCAAGTACTTTGACGACTACTTCGTCGACGCCACCGGCGGCGGGGTGCGGCAGGTGGTGATCCTGGCCTCCGGGCTGGACTCGCGCGCCTACCGGTTGCCCTGGCCGGCGGGCACGGTGGTCTACGAGATCGACCAGCCGCGGGTGATCGAATTCAAGAGCCGCACCCTGGCCGACGTCGGCGCGGAGCCGACCGCGCCGCGGCGCACCGTTCCCATCGATCTGCGCGCGGACTGGCCCGCCGCCCTCAAGGCGGCGGGATTCGACACCACGGTGCCGACGGCCTGGCTGGCCGAGGGCCTGCTGATCTATCTGCCGCCCGACGCCCAGGACCGGCTGTTCGACCACGTCACCGCGCTCAGCGCACGGGGAAGCACCATTGCCACCGAATTCGTGCCCGGCATAGTGGATTTCGATGCCGAACGGGTTCGGGAGATGTCCGGTTCGTTCCGGGAGCACGGCGTCGACATCGACATGGCGTCGCTGGTGTACGCCGGTGAACGCAACCATGTCATCGACTATCTGTCCAGCATCGGCTGGAAGGCCGAGGGCGTCACCCGCACGGAACTCTTCGCGCGCAACGGCATCGAGGCGCCCGCGCCGGAGAACGACGACCCGCTCGGCGAGATCATCTTCATCAGCGCCGAGCTGGCCGGCTAGAACGGCTGGGTCCCTAGAGCCGCCAGGGCCCCAGCCACAGCGCGCTGGCGCCGTTGTAGGACCGTTCGACGTTGTCCAGGACGGCGCCGACGGTGCGGCCCAACAGCGCGGCCAGCGCGTCAGGCAGCGACGCGGCCGCCGGCTGCGAGGAGGCCCGCGGCCGCAGCATGTCCAGCAGCGAGCCGCCCGGGAGGGTGACCAGGCGCACGTCGGCGTCTTCGTCCAGTCCGGCAAGGATTTTCGCCCGGCGCAGCGCGGTACGGAAGCCACCCAGTTCGTCGACCAGCCCCCGCTCGCGGGCGTCGGCACCGGTCCACACCCGGCCCCGGGCCACGCGATCGACGGCCTCGGTGGTCAGATTGCGGCCGTCGGCGACCCGCTCCAGGAAGTCGGCGTACACCAGGTCGGCCTCGGCCTCCCGGTGGGCGCGCTGCTCGGGGGTGAACGGCGTCTCGATCGACCAGGCATCGGCATTGGCGTTGGTACGCACGGTATCCAGCCCGACGCCGAGGCGCTGCAGCAGATCGCGAATCACCAGCTTGCCGGTGATCACGCCGATGGAACCGGTGACGGTCGCGGGGCTCGCGACGATCGCGTCGGCGGCCGCGGCGATGTAATAGCCGCCGGACGCGGCGACCGCACCCATCGACGCCACCACCGGCTTGCCGCGCTTGCGCGCCCTTTTCACTTCTCGCCACAGCGTTTCCGATGCGGTGACCGAGCCGCCGGGGCTGTTGACCCGCAGCACGATCGCGGCCACCGAATCGTCGGCGGCGGCTTGCCGCAGTGCCGGGGCGATGGTGTCGCTGCCCACGGTGGACGCGCCGAACGGCAGGAACTGCGGTCCCCCACGTCCGTCGACGATCGTGCCGTCGACGTTGATCACGGCCACCGCCGGTTTGGCGCGCCGTCCGGGAACCGGGGGCACCGGCGGGGCCAGCCGCGACCGGGCCGCGCCGGCATAGCGCGACACATACAGCCGCGGTGGCGTGTTCTCCTCCGAAACATCTTTTACGCCAACCAGTTCCGCGATGCGGTCATAGGCTTCGTCCCGGAATCCGATCCGGTCGACCAGGCCAGAGGACACGGCCTCGTCGCGCAACAGCGGGGCGCGGTCGGCCAGCGCGTCCAGGGCGCCGGCATCCAGCTTGCGTGATTTCCCGACCGCCTCCCACACCTGCTCCTGCAGGCTTTCCAGCATCCGGGTGACGGCCTCGCGGTGGGCCTCGGTGAAGCCGTGCTCGGTGAAACGGTTTGCCGCCGACTTGTATTCGCCGCGGGCGACGAATTGGGCCTCGATGCCGGCCTTGTCCAACGCGTCGCGCAGGAAGGTGGCATTGCTGGCGAAACCGATCAGCCCGACGCTGCCGGCGGGCTGCATCCAGACCTCACCGAACGCCGAAGCCAGGTAGTACGACAGCGTGCCCGGGTAGGTCTCGGCCCAGGCCAGCGACGGCTTGGCGGCGGTGAAAGCGACGATGGCCTCGCGCAGTTCCTGCACCGCCGCCGCCGGCGACGCCGTCAGTTGCACACGGGCGATCAGCCCGGCGACCCGCGGATCCTCGGCCGCCCGGTAGATGGCGGCCACCACGTCGCGCAGCGCGAGCTGCCGGCTGCCCCCGCTGACGAGGGCCAGGGGGTCGAAGCCCGAGGTCTCCGGCGGAATCGTGCGCAGGTCCAACTCGAGCACACAGCCGTTGGGCACGCCGTGATGACGGGCGGTATCGACCCGGCCGGCCAGCGCCCGAACGTCGTCGGCTCCGGGGATCGAAGGCAGGAAAGCGAACATGTCTGCAGACTACCGATGCACGGCCGTACGGTGGTCGGGTGAGGTTTTCCATCGCGATCCCGCAATTCGACTACGACGGCTTCGACGCAACGGGGCTGCGCGCTTTCCTCGCGCGCGCCGAGGAGCTCGAGTTCGAGGGCGGCTGGCTGCTCGAACAGATCATCGGCCCCGCACCGCTGCTGGCTCCGCTGGAGCTGCTGGCGTATTGCGCGGCCTGCACCGAGCGCCTGCGCCTGGGCGTCGCCGTCCTGGTGACGTCGCTGCACGATCCGCTGCAGTTGGCCTCGGCCGCCACCGCGGTCGACCGACTCAGCCACGGCCGCTTGGACATTGGTGTCGCGCCCGGGGGTGGTCGGCGGCAATTCGCCGCCTTCGGCGTGGACAAGGACACGTTCATCTCGTATTTCACCGAGGGCCTGGAACTGATGAAGGCGGCCTGGTCCGACGAGCCAAGGGTGACGTTTCACGGCCGGTTCCGCGACGTCGACGACCTGCCGATATCGCCCAAGCCGGTGCAGCGCCCGCACCCGCCGATCTGGTTCGGGGGCCTGGCGCCCAAGGCCCTGGCCCGGGCGGTGCGACACGGCGACTCATTTTTGGGCGCCGGTTCGTCGACCACCGAAGCGTTCGCCGGCGCCGTAACCGTGGTGCGCCGCGAACTCGAGGAGCAGAACAAGGATCCCGCGACCTTCACCATCGGCAAGCGGGTCTATTTGATGGTCGACGACGACGCCGCCAAAGCCCGCGAACGCGTGCTGGACGGCCTGGACCGCATCTATGGCCGGATGCCCGGCGTGCAGGACGTGCCGGTCTCCGGCACACCCGACGACGTGGTGCGCGGGCTGCGCGAGGTCATCGACGCCGGGGCCCAGATGGTGCTGTTGAATCCCGTCGGCATCGACGCCGCGCAGAACCACGAACAGATGGAACGCCTTGCCGCAGAAGTGATTCCGCAGCTGAGCTAGCTAGGACAGCTCGGTGGCCGAACCGCCCGCGGCGGTGATCTTCTCGCGTGCGCTGCCGCTGAACTTGTGTGCGGACACCTCGACCTTGACCGTCAGCTTGCCGTCGCCGAGGACCTTGACCAGCGAGTTGCGGCGAACCGCGCCCTTGGCCACCAGCTCGTCCACGCCGATCGAACCACCCTGCGGGAAAAGCCGATTGAGGTCGCCGACGTTGACGATCTCGTACTCGGTGCGGAACCGGTTGCGGAACCCCTTGAGCTTGGGCAGCCGCATGTGGATCGGCATCTGGCCACCCTCGAAGGTGGCCGGCACGTTCTTGCGTGCCTTGGTGCCCTTGGTACCGCGACCGGCGGTCTTGCCCTTGGAGCCCTCACCGCGACCGACCCGGGTGCGCGCGGTCTTCGACCCCCGCGCCGGCTTGAGATCGTGCAGCTTGATCGTCATTTCTTGCTACCTCCGGTACCCGCGGTCGACGCCTCGGCCGGCTCCACCTCGACGAGGTGGCTGACCACCGCGATCAACCCGCGGGTCTGTGGGTTGTCCTCGCGAACCACCGACTGGCGAATCTTGCGCAGGCCCAGGGTGCGCAGGGACTCACGCTGCTTCCAGCGGGCCCCGATGGTGCTGCGCACCTGGGTGATCTTCAGTTGACTGCTCATGGTTGTGCCCCCGACGTCTGCGCCTCGCGTGCCGCCGCGCTGGCGATCGCGT
Organism: Mycobacterium sp. 1245852.3; assembly: GCF_001669335.1. Lineage (NCBI taxonomy): Bacteria > Bacillati > Actinomycetota > Actinomycetes > Mycobacteriales > Mycobacteriaceae > Mycobacterium > Mycobacterium sp. 1245852.3. The sequence continues at coordinate 6,626 of NZ_LZLL01000434.1, forward strand.
CACCTTCCCGGCGAGCCTTGAGCATTCCGGCCGGCGCAACGTCCTCGATGGGCAGGCCGCGGCGAGCGGCCACCTCCTCGGGGCGCTGCAGCAGCTTGAGCGCGGTGACCGTCGCGTGGACCACGTTGATCGCGTTGTCGCTGCCCAGTGACTTGGCCAGGATGTCGTGCACGCCGGCGCATTCCAGCACCGCACGGGCGGCGCCACCGGCGATCACGCCGGTTCCGGGGCTGGCCGGGCGCAGCAGCACCACGCCGGCGGCCGCCTCACCCTGAACCGGGTGGGTGATGGTCCCGCGGATCAGCGGCACCCGGAAGAAGCCCTTGCGGGCCTCCTCGACGCCCTTGGCGATGGCCGCGGGAACCTCCTTGGCCTTGCCGTAGCCGACACCGACCATGCCGTTGCCGTCGCCGACGATCACCAGCGCGGTGAAGCTGAATCGCCGTCCACCCTTGACCACCTTGGAAACGCGGTTGATCGCGACAACCCGCTCCAGGTAGTTGCTCTTGTCGCCGTCGCGGTCGCGGCCACCACGACCGCCGTCGCCGCGCCGGCCGCGGCTGTCGCGGTCCCCGCGCGAGTCACGGCTGTCGCCGGCGCCTTGTCCGCCGGCCGGCTGCTCCGCCATTATGCGGTCCTTCCAGTCGTGTTCAAGCTCTTCGTCATCAGAATTGCAATCCGTTCTCGCGTGCGGCATCGGCCAGCGCCGCGATCCGTCCGCCGTAGGTGTATCCGCCTCGGTCGAAGACCACGCTGTCGATGCCGGCGGCCTTGGCGCGCTCGGCGATCAGCTGGCCCACCCGCACGCTGCGGGCTTTCTTGTCCCCCTGCAGGCTGCGCACGTCGTCCTCGATGGACGACGCGGCGGCCACCGTGGTCCCGTTCTCGTCGTTGACCAGTTGCACGTGGATGTGCCGCGCGGACCGGTTGATCACCAGCCGCGGACGCTGGCCGGTGCCGGCGATCTTCTTGCGCAGGCGTGCGTGCCTGCGCAGCCGGGAAACCCGCCGAGTCGCGGATACGCTCTGCCCCACCGGCTTTCGCGCGGCGGTGCCAGCTTGTGTTTGCGCCATGATTACTTACCTGTCTTTCCGACCTTGCGGCGGATCTGCTCACCCTCGTAGCGCACACCCTTGCCCTTGTACGGGTCGGGGCGGCGCAGACGGCGGATGTTCGCCGAGATCTGGCCGACCTTCTGCTTGTCGATCCCGGTGATGGTGAATTTCGTCGGCGACTGGACGGCGAACGTGATGCCGTCCGGAGCCTCGATCACCACGGGGTGGCTGTAACCCAGCGCGAACTCGAGGTTGGAACCCTTGAGCTGCACCCGGTAACCGACGCCGAAGATCTCCATCTTGGTGGTGTATCCCTGCGTGACGCCGGTGACCAGGTTGGACACCAGGGTCCGCGACAGCCCGTGCAGCGAGCGGTTGCGCCGCTCGTCGTTGGGGCGGGTGACCACGATCGCGCCGTCGTCGTTGCGCGACACGGTGATCGGCTCGGCCACCGTCAGGTCCAGGGCGCCCTTGGGTCCCTTCACCGACACCTTCTGGCCATCGATCGTCACGTCGACTCCGGACGGGACCGGAACCGGCTGCTTACCAATGCGAGACATAGTCTTTCGTTTCCTCCCCGCCCTTACCAGACGTACGCGAGGACTTCGCCGCCCACGCCCTGTCGGGCTGCCTGGCGGTCGGTCAGCAGGCCCGAGGAGGTGGAGATGATCGCCACCCCCAGGCCACCGAGCACGCGCGGCAGATTGGTGGATTTCGCATACACCCGCAAACCGGGCTTGGACACGCGGCGCAGGCCGGCGATGCTTCGCTCCCGGCTCGGCCCGTACTTGAGCTGGACGATCAGCGACTTGCCGACCCGGGCATCCTCGGTCCGGAAATCGCTGATGTAACCCTCGCTCTTGAGGATCTGGGCGATGTTTGCCTTCAGCTTCGAGTGCGGCAACGTCACCTCGTCGTGATACGCCGAATTGGCGTTGCGCAGACGTGTCAAGAAGTCTGCGATCGGGTCCGTCATAGTCATCGAGCGCTGCTCCTCTTCATCGCTACGCTCTGCATCGTCGACATCGCGGTCATGACAGCGTTGGTACCTTCCTCGCGGTGGTTCCCGGGTTGGGCCTGTCGCGCACCTGTTCTGGGTTGGTCTTAGGGGTTGGGGCTGTTACCAGCTGCTCTTCTGCACGCCGGGCAGTTCGCCCGCGTGCGCCATCTCGCGCAGGCAGATCCGGCACAGGCCGAATTTGCGGAAGACCGCGCGCGGGCGGCCGCACTTGTTGCAACGGGTGTAGCCGCGCACCGCGAACTTCGGCTTGCGTGCGGCCTTGTTGACCAGTGCCTTCTTTGCCATCTACTCAGTTCTCCTTGAACGGAAAGCCGAGGGCCCGCAACAGCGCTCGTCCTTCGTCGTCGGTCGTCGCCGAGGTGACGACGTTGATGTCCATGCCGCGGACCCGGTCGATCTTGTCCACGTCGATCTCGTGGAACACCGACTGCTCGGCGAGCCCGAAGGTGTAGTTGCCGACACCGTCGAACTGCTTGGGCGACAGGCCGCGGAAGTCGCGGATACGGGGCAACGCGATCGAGGTGAGGCGGTCCAGGAACTCCCACATCCGGTCCCCGCGCAGGGTGACCCGCGCGCCGATCGGCATGCCCTCACGCAGCTTGAACTGCGCGATGGACTTGCGCGCGCGACGAATCTCGGGGCGCTGCCCGGTGATCAGCGCCAGGTCGCTGACGGCGCCGTTGATCAGCTTCGCGTCCCGTGCCGCATCGCCGACACCCATGTTGACGACGACCTTGGTCACCGTCGGGATCTGCATGACGTTGCCGTAGCCGAACTGCTGCTGCAACGAATCGCGAATCTCGCTGCGGTAGCGCTCTTTCAGGCGCGGCTGAACCTTTTCTGCTGTGGTCATCCTAGATGTCCTTGCCATTGCGCTTGGAGATACGAACGCGCTTGCCGGTCTCCTCGTCGACGCGGTAGCCGACGCGGGCGGGCTTACCGTCCGAGTCGACCACCATCACGTTGGAGATGTGGATCGGCGCTTCCTGGGTGACGATCCCGCCCGACTGCGCGCCCCGCTGGTTGGTCGAAACCGCGGTGTGCTTCTTGATCGCGTTGACGCCCTCGACCAGCACTCGGTCGCGGTCCGGGTAGACCTTGAGCACCTTGCCTTTGGCGCCCTTGTCCTTACCGGCGATCACCAGGACGGTGTCGTCCTTCTTGATCTTCATTTACAAAACCTCCGGGGCCAGCGAGATGATCTTCATGAACCGCTTCTCGCGCAGTTCGCGGCCCACCGGCCCGAAGATGCGCGTCCCGCGCGGGTCGTTGTCGGGCTTGATGATCACCGCGGCGTTCTCGTCGAACTTGATGTAGCTGCCGTCGGGGCGGCGGCGCTCCTTGACCGTGCGCACCACGACGGCCTTGACGACATCCCCACGCTTGACGTTGCCGCCCGGGATGGCGTCCTTGACGGTGGCGACGATGACATCACCGATGCCGGCGTAGCGTCGCGACGAGCCGCCGAGCACACGGATGCACAAGATCTCCTTGGCGCCGGTGTTGTCGGCGACCTTCAGTCGCGATTCCTGCTGAATCACTCGATCTCCTGACCTGGGTTGCGTGTGCACGGCAGGAGAACCCACTGGGTGAGCATTCGGCGGGCATGACCCACCAAAACCTGACGTGCGCGGTCTTTGTCACCGAAGGGCACGCGGGGCCGATTCACACCGGCCGAGGTCTGCCCAAGGCAACCCCTAGAGTCTAGGGGACGACCAGCTCAGAGCCAAATTCTGCGCGAAGGCGATCGAGATGGGTCGATTCTGCACCTAAAAGGGCGGCGGGTCCTCGTCGAACCCGTTGGTGGTGGGCCAGGGGTGGTTCGCCGGTGGGGCGGCTCGGGCCAGGCGTGCGTCGCGGTTGTGCCGGCGTTCGGTGGCCACGCGCGCGGCGCGGTCCTGGGCGCGGGTGCGGCGGCGTTTGGGCATCATCGCCGTGCGCTCGGCGCAGTAGTCGCGGGGCGGGTCGGCTTCGGTGGCCGGTATCGCGCCGGTGGGCGCGCACAGGCTGGGGAATAACAGTGCGCTGCCTGGGGTGGTGACGTAGGTGTGTCCGTCGGGCAGCGTCCAGATGACGGTGCCGTCGGGCAGCTGGCGGTCGCGCCAGCCCCAAAACGTCTTCATCAGATGGTGCCCACGGCATAGCGCCTTGAGGTTCGAGGCGTGCGTGGGGCCGCCGTCGGCGTACGGGATCGTATGGTCGAGGTCGCAGTCGGTGGCCGGGCGGTCACAACCCGGGGCCCGGCACGTCAGGTCGCGGCAGCGCACGAAGTCGGCCAGTGCGGCCGAGGGGGTGTAGCGGGTTTCGGCACCCGTGGGTGGGATCAGCGGCACCAGCCGCGCCGAGGCGGCCAGCTCGGCGAGCACCTCGGCCGGGATGAGACCTTCCACCCCGGGCGAGACCGCCGGGGTCGAGGCGGTGCCCTGCAGGCTGGCCTGCTCGGCGATCACGTGGATCACCACGTTGCTCTTGACCGCCCTCGGCGCGACCGCCGGGCAGTCGGAACCCCCGCAGCCACACACCAAACGCGCGCCGCCGGCGGCCAACACCCCCAACGCATCCGCACGCCGCTGCGCGGCGGTGCGCGGATCGGCCGCACACACCGTGGCGGCCAGCTCATCGAGGCGCCGATCCAACGCCTGGCCGTCGGTGGCCACCACACTGCCGCTCACATACGCCATCCCCGACTCGTGGTCGAGCACATCGACATAGCGATCCCGCAGCGCGTCCTTGGCCCGGCGCACCGCGTCGGCATCCGCTAGTGCGACCACCCGGTCCACCGCAGCACCCAGCCCACCGCGGGTCAGCGAGGGGCGCCGCGACAGCACCACCGCCAACTGCTCATCCACGCGGGCCAACACCTCGGCATCGGTGATCAAGTCAGTGCGAAACACCACCGTCTGAAACGCCCGGTAATCGATCAAACCGGCCCGAAAGACCTCACCGACCCGCGGCAACCGATCGCGCAAAGCCATCGCATACCGCAAGTAGCTATGTCCCATCGCCACACTGCACCCCAACGCCGCACCCAACTGCGCGGCCACCGCCTCCCACACGCATCCGCCGACCAGTCCGCCCGCTCCCCCGACTCCCGACACCGCAACACCAACAACTCACCGGCCGCCACCAACCGCTCGGCGGCCGCCCGCGCCTCCGCACGCCCCGCCTCACGCGCCCGATCCAGCAGCGCCCCCGACTCGGGCGTCTCCCGCGACGCATACCACCACTCGAACATAAGTTCGATCATGCCACCGGCTACCGACAAGTGCGGTCAGTCGCCCTGCCGGATCCAGGCGACGATGTACAGGGTCATCGCCGTGACCAGCGCGATGAGGACCCACTGCACGATCGCCTGGTCGATCCACGACCCGGGCGGCGGGGCCCCGGGCAGGATGTTGCGCAGCGGGACGATCGCGAACAGGTTCGCGGCGTACCAGGTGGCGAACGGCGGCAGGAACTTCCTTCGGCCCAGCGCCATCGGAATGGCGACCAGCAGGGCCAGGGTGGGCAGGCTGACCAACACCAGGCAGATGCCCAGGTCGAAGATCAGGGGGCCCTTGGCCCGCTTCAGGGTGATCACCACATTGCCGTTGTCGGTGGCGCGGGAAGTGGGCAGCGCGCTCGGGTCGTGCATCCGGTTGACGCTGACCTGCCACCCGTCCAGCGCCCCGGTCACCTCGACGCGGGCGGGCACCTTCCTGCGGTTCTCACCGGTGCCCACGAACGCGTCGGCCGCGATCGGCTCCGTCTGATAGGAGTCGAACGGCCAGTTACCCGGATCGCCGTGCGCCTCGATGGTGGTGCTGAGCTGGGCCGGCGCCTTGCCCTTCGGGTATTGCAGATCTCCCAGATCGCTTGTGGGATAAAGCCGGACCGCGACGTCGTTGGCCAGCACGTCAAACCTGTTGTCGTACTGGGCAACTCCGGGATACGCCAGCACCTCGACGGACAGCCGGTTGGCCACCGGCTTCAACTCTTCGAGGCGCAGCTGCACGATCGTGGCGTCGCCGCCGCCCTGGCTCAGGTCCAGTGGCGGCAGGGGCCCCTCTGACCGCTGTAGAAAGTGCACGCCGAACAGCGACAGGACGTAGACGATGATGACGCCCGCGAGAATGCCGACGCCAATCGCGATCCGCGGCGCCTCCCGCTTCTGCTTCGGGGCCTCGGTGGTCATCGCCGGCCGCCGCGAGCAACACCCCGCCGGGAATACCGAAGTGCTTGCTGACGCCGGGCCGGTGCCGTCGGCGAGAACCGGTCGGAAGAGGGCGACACGCCGTCAGATGTTAGCGGACCGACGCGGCCGCCCGCGCGACGAAAACTCCTGTCCAGTAACGCATCAGGCCCGCGTCACCCATCGGCCATGCGCCGTTTACATCGCCGGCTGAAAATCGGCCCCCCGGCCTGGCGACACCCATTTGCTAACCCGATGACGAGTCAGCCACGCAGCGAAACCCGATGTGGGTCGTCGCGGAGTCCTGCGATTGCGGTGACCGGGCCGCCGGACGGTAACGGTGGCAGTACTCCGGCGCGCACAGGTGGCTGCCGCCCTTCAACGCTTGGTTGACGGACGGATCGGC
>NZ_LZLL01000435.1:0-1838 GCF_001669335.1 Mycobacterium sp. 1245852.3
GGCCGGCTCATCGTTGACAAGCGGCCTGAGATGAAGGGCGGAAGCTGGCGAAATGTTAGGGGTGGTCATGGTGGTCCAATGCCGCGGGCAGGCCGCGTTCGCGCACCCAGGCGTGGTGCAGTTTGCCCAGTTCGGTGATGGGTTTGGCGCCGATGGTCAGGTCGGCCCAGATGGACCGGATGGGGAGGGACGCGTGCAGGCCCGCCAGGATGCTGTTGGTGGCAAGCGCGATCCGGGCGCTGAAGGCGAATTCTGATGGCACCGTCATTTGAGCGAGCGGGTGGTCCGCGTCGCGGATGTTGACGGATCCAGCGATTGTGCGAGTAATGGTGTCGGGTGTGTAGGTCACGGGCTGGGGCATGCCCGTCTCATAGGTAAGGGTCGATAGCCAGCGCGCCAGATCTTCGGCGCGCAGTGCTGAATCGACAGGGATGAAGCCCAGTTGGGTCAACAGGTCGCGGCAGTCCTCGAGCCTGCCCTCGATGGCAGCCCACTGAAAGGCCACGTACAGCCAGCGCTGCTTCTCGGGGAAGACCTGGGCGCAACCGAAATCGAGGAACCCGACACTGCCGTCGGCATTGAAGCGGTAATTGCCCGGATGGGGATCGGCATGCACCAGATTGGCGTGCCGGTAGCAGCTGTTGGTGAATCGGGTGATGACTTCGGCCCACGTGTTTTTCAGGTCCTGATCGGCGTATTGCGCGTCCGGGTAGTCCATGCCGTCTAGGTAGGTCATCGTCAGGACCTGGTCGCTGGACGCCTCGGGGATGACCTCGGGGATGCGGATGAAGGGGTGCCCGCGATAGAGCTCGCCGAACGCGGTGATGCTGGCCGCTTCATGGCAGTAGTCGACCTCTTCGGCGATACGCGCTGCGGCCTCACGCGCCAGCGTCCGGATATCGAGCTTGATCCCTGATGCCGCGGTCATAAACCGCATGAACGTCGCCAGCAGCTCGGTGTTGGCCAGGTCATCACGGATCGCCTGCGCGACACCGGGATACTGAATTTTCACAACCACCTGACGGCGGTCCGAAAGCACCGCGCGGTGCACTTGGCCGACCGAGGCCGCCGCCATCGGCTCATCGCAGAACTCGGCGAAATGCCCTACAGCAGAACCCAACTGCTCATCGAGCACCTTGCGCACGAGCGACGGGTGCATCGGCGGCGCATCAGCCTGCAGCCGCGACAGTGCCTTCTGATACGGCCAGAATCCGCCGGTGCCCACGGCCCGGGCATCGACCATCGACAGGATTTGGCCGGCTTTCATCAACACGCCTTTGGAGTGGCCAAGCAGTTCGGTATAGCGCTCGGCGGTGCGTTCGTGAAACCGCTCGACCGCGCCGCCATCACCGGTGTGCTCGCGTATACCGGCGACCAACCGACCCCCCGCCGCGCGGGCCGCGAAACCCGCCAGCGGCATCGTGCGCCGGATCCGCCCGTGCGGCACGGGCTGGTCGTGCTGCGCCATCTGGTCCTCCCATGCGCCCACCGTATAGTAAGCTCTTGCTAAATGTAAGTGATCACTTTGGAGAGGTCAATGACTGCACCGGTGTCGACACGGGAACGGCTGGTCACCGAAGCGATGCGGCTGTTTAGCGCCAAGGGATTTGAAGCCACCAGCGTGTCCGAAATCGAAGCCGCGGCCGGGCTGGCGGCCGGCTCGGGCGCCCTGTATCGCCACTTCAAATCCAAGGACGCATTACTCGACGCCGGAATCGACCGCCAGCTCGACCGCCGCCACGCCATGCGCGACATCCGCGCACTATTCGCCGGACTCGGCGACCTACACGCCGAACTGACCGTGCTGGGTCGCTACCTACTAAGCGTCATCGACGAGG
>NZ_LZLL01000436.1:0-21723 GCF_001669335.1 Mycobacterium sp. 1245852.3
TACCTGGACACCGTGTTGTTCCTGTTGGGTGTGACCCGTGGCGAAATCGAGGCCGCCGACGCGATCGACGGCGAGGTGCGGCGGGTGGAAATCCCGCCGGGCCCCTAGCGACCCGGCAGCTATTCGGGCGCCGCGGTACGGCACGATGGTCGGGTGCCCGAAAACGGAAGCCGGAGGTGATTCCCGAGGAGTCGAGAGACTCCGAGCGTCGAGCCGACCAGACGGTGGAGGAAGCCGACCCCGATCTGCTGCTCGATTTCAGGCAGGTATCGCTGAAGCGTGGCGGCAACGTCTTGGTCGGGCCGCTGGACTGGGCGGTCGAACTCGACGAACGCTGGGTGATCGTCGGGCCCAACGGGGCGGGCAAGACCTCGCTGCTGCGGATCGCGGCGGCGGCCGAACATCCCTCGTCTGGCGTCGCTTTCGTGCTCGGCGAGCGGCTGGGCCGGGTCGACGTGACCGAGTTGCGGTCCCGGATCGGGCTGAGCTCCTCCGCCCTGGCCCAGCGCATCCCCACCGACGAGGTGGTGCGCGATCTCGTCGTCTCGGCCGGTTACGCGGTGCTGGGCAGGTGGCGAGAGCGCTACGAGGACGTCGACTACCAACGCGCGATCGACATGCTAGAAAGCCTGGGCGCCGAGCACCTGGCGGACCGCACCTACGGAACGTTGTCTGAGGGCGAGCGCAAGCGGGTGTTGATCGCGCGTGCGCTGATGACCGACCCCGAGCTGCTGCTGCTCGACGAGCCCGCCGCCGGCCTGGACCTGGGCGGCCGCGAGGAGCTGGTCGCCCGGCTGGCCGACCTGGCCGGCGACCCCGACGCGCCCGCGCTGGTGCTGGTCACCCACCACGTTGAGGAGATACCGCCCGGGTTCAGTCACTGCATGCTGCTCTCGGAAGCCGAGGTGGTCGCCGCGGGCCTGCTGACCGACGTGCTGACCGCCGAGAATCTGTCCACCGCGTTCGGCCAGGCGATCGCCCTCGACGTCGTCGACGGGCGCTATTTCGCCCGGCGAGTCCGCACCCGCGCAGCCCACCGGAGGCCGCTATGACGTCACCCGACGAAGCCCCGCTGGTCGCCCGGCCGGCCGCCACCGTGATGCTGGTGCGCGACGAACCGGCCGGCTCCCAAACCGGGCTAGCGGTTTTTCTCATGCGCAGGCACGCGAAAATGGAATTCGCCGCGGGGACGATGGTGTTCCCCGGCGGCGGTGTGGACGAACGCGACCGCAACGCGGACATCGCGTGGGCCGGCCCGCCGCCGCAGTGGTGGGCCCAGCGCTTCGGCATCGAAACCGACCTGGCCGAGGCACTGGTCTGCGCCGCGGCCCGCGAGACGTTCGAGGAGTCGGGGGTGCTGTTCGCCGGGCCGGCGGGCGAGGCCGTTTCGGCGCCGAACAGCATCGTCGACGACGCCTCGGTCTACGGCGAGGCCCGCCGCGCGCTGGCCGACGGCACGTTGTCCTTCGCGGACTTCCTGCGCCGGGAGAACCTGGAGCTGCGCTCGGATCTGTTGCGGCCGTGGGCCAACTGGGTCACGCCGGAGGCCGAGCGCACCCGGCGCTACGACACCTACTTCTTCGTGGGCGCCCTGCCGCGGGGGCAGCGCGCCGACGGCGACAACACCGAATCCGATCGGGCGGGCTGGACGACGCCGGAGGCCGCGATCGACGACTTCACGGCCGGCCGCAGCTTCTTGCTGCCCCCGACCTGGACGCAGCTGGACTCGCTGGCGGGCCGGACCGTTGCGGAGGTACTGGCCGTCGAGCGCCAGATCGTGCCCGTGCAGCCGCACCTGGAGATCCAGGGCGACAACTGGGTGTTCGAGTTCTTCGACTCCGACCGCTACCACCAGGCGCGGGAAGCGGGTGGCCTGGGATGGCGGCATTGAGCGAGTTCGTCAGCGTGGTGGTCTCCGACGGCTCCCAAGACGCCGGGCTGGCCATGTTGCTGCTGTCGCGGCCCCCGACGAATGCGATGACCCGCCAGGTGTATCGGGAGGTCATCGCGGCCGCCGAGGAACTGGGGCGGCGCGACGACGTCGCCGTGGTGATCCTGTTCGGCGGCCACGAGATCTTCTCCGCCGGCGACGACATGCCCGAGCTGCGGACGCTGCGGGGCGCCGAGGCCGACAGCGTGGCGCGGGTGCGCCAAGAGGCGATCGACGCCGTGGCGGCGATCCCCAAGCCGACGGTGGCCGCGATCACCGGATACGCGCTGGGCGCCGGCCTCACGCTGGCCCTGGCCGCCGACTGGCGGATCAGCGGGGACAACGTGAAGTTCGGCGCGACCGAAATCCTGGCCGGCCTGGTGCCCGGCGGCGATGCGATGACCCGCCTGACCCGGGCGGCCGGCGCGAGCAAGGCCAAGGAGCTGGTGTTCAGCGGCCGGTTTTTCGACGCCGAAGAGGCGCTGGCGCTGGGCCTCATCGACGAAATGGTGGCCCCCGACGACGTCTATGACGCCGCCGCGGGGTGGGCGCGCCGTTTTCTCGACGGGCCGCGGCACGCACTGGCCGCCGCCAAGGCCGGGATCAACGACGTCTTCGACCTGGGGCTGGCCGAGCGGCTCGCCGCCGAGCGCCGCCGCTACGTCGAGGTGTTCTCTGCTGGTCAGGGCGGTGGCGATCGGGCGGATCCGGGCGGCCGTTAGGCTGCCCTGCATGACCAGTTCGACGGACGCCGTTCCGACGCCCCACGCCACCGCCGAGCAGGTGGAAGCCGCCCGGCACGACAGCAAGCTGGCCCAGGTGCTCTACCACGACTGGGAAGCCGAGACCTACGACGACAAGTGGTCGATCTCCTATGACCAGCGCTGCATCGACTACGCGCGGGGCCGCTTCGACGCCATCGTGCCGGACGAGGTGCGGCGCGAGCTGCCCTACGACCGGGCCCTTGAATTGGGTTGCGGCACTGGGTTTTTCCTGCTCAACCTGATCCAGTCCGGGGTGGCCCGGCGCGGATCGGTGACCGACCTGTCGCCGGGCATGGTCAAGGTCGCCACCCGCAACGGGCAGTCGCTGGGCCTCGACATCGACGGCCGGGTCGCCGACGCCGAGGGCATCCCGTACGAGGACAACACCTTCGACTTGGTCGTCGGCCACGCGGTGCTGCACCACATCCCCGATGTGGAGTTGTCGCTGCGCGAGGTGATCCGGGTGCTGCGCCCGGGCGGCCGGTTCGTCTTCGCCGGCGAGCCGACCAGCGCCGGCGACGTCTACGCCCGCGAGCTGTCCACCCTGACCTGGCGCATCGCCACCAACGTCACCAAGCTGCCCGGCCTGGGCAGCTGGCGGCGCCCGCAGGCCGAGCTCGACGAATCGTCGCGGGCGGCGGCGCTGGAGGCCATCGTCGACCTGCACACCTTCACCCCGGGCGACCTGGAGCGGATGGCCGCCAACGCCGGGGCCGCCCAGGTGCGGACCGTCAGCGAGGAGTTCACCGCCGCGATGTTCGGCTGGCCGGTGCGCACCTTCGAGGCGTCGGTGCCGCCCGGGCGGCTGGGCTGGGGCTGGGCGAAGTTCGCCTTCAACGGCTGGAAGACGCTGAGCTGGGTGGACGCCAACGTGTGGCGCCGCGTGGTGCCGAAGGGCTGGTTCTACAACGTGATGGTGACCGGGGTCAAACCCTCCTGAGTGGTGGGCTGCGGTTCAGCGCGCAAGACGTCGGCTACCTGCGGTCGGCCGCGGGTGCCGCGGCGCTGGCGGAGGTCGCCCGGCTCGAGCTGACCGACGCCACCCTGGTCGCCGACGTCGCCGCCGCCCGCGCCCGATTCGGCGACCGCGCCGCGATCCTGGTGGAGACGGTCCTGTTGCGCCGCCGCGCGGTGGACAAACTCGGCGGCCTTGCGACGCCGGCGTGGCTGTTCACCGACGAGGCGCTGCAGCAGGCCACCGCGGCGCCGGTGGCCTTGCACCGGGCCCGGCGACTGGCCGGCGCCGCCCCCGATTTCGTCGTGCACGACGTGACCTGTTCGATCGGCACCGAGCTCGCCGCGCTGCGGGCCTGCGGGGTCACCGCGGTGGGCAGCGATATCGACCCGGTGCGGCTGGCCATGGCCCGCCACAACGTGGGGGAGGCGGCCCTGCTCTGCCGCGCCGACGCCCTGCGCCCGATCACCCGCGACGCCGTGCTCGTCGCCGACCCGGCCCGGCGCGTCGAGGGCCGGCGCCGGTTGCGTATCGACGACTACCGGCCCGGCCTGGGCTCGCTGCTCGACACCTACCGCGACCGGCACTTCGTCGTAAAGTGCGCTCCCGGAATCGATTTCGATGAGGTGCGGCGCCTGGGCTTCGGCGGCGAGATCGAGGTGACGTCGTATCGGGGTTCGGTCCGGGAAGCCTGCCTGTGGTCGGCCGGGCTGGCGCGGCCCGGCGTGGGCCGGCGGGCCAACATGCTGGACCGCGGCGAGCAGCTGACCGACACCGACCCCGACGACTGCGGCGTGCGGCCGGCCGGTCGCTGGATCGTCGACCCGGACGGCGCCGTGGTGCGGGCCGGGCTGGTGCGCCACTACGGCGCACGGCACGGACTCTGGCAGCTCGACCCCGACATCGCCTACCTCTCCGGTGATGCGCTACCGGCCGCCGACCGCGGGTTTGAGGTGCTCGAACAGCTGGTCTTCGACGAGCGCCGCCTGCGCCAGGCGCTGTCGGCTCGCGACTGCGGCGCGCTCGAGGTGCTGGTGCGCGGGGTGCACGTCGACCCGGACGCGCTGCGCAAACGGATGCGGCTGCGCGGGAGCCGCCCGCTGGCCGTGGTCATCGCCCGCATCGGCGCCCGGACCGCCAGCCGGGCGATGGCATTCGTTTGCCGGCCCTCCCGATAGCTCCGGGTACGCTGGCGGCGTCACTTCTCCGGGTCACCGGCCCTGGCCACTCTGCGAGGACGATTCCACGATGCGTTATCCGATAGCCGCTGCGCTGCTGGCGGCGGCGGTCCTGGTGGGCTGGCCGGCCGCGGCCGAGCCGCCGTCGTGTGCCGGTTTGGGCGGCAGCGTCGAGGCCGGCCAGCTGTGCCATCTGCACGCCACCGGCCCCAACTACACGCTCAACATGACCTTCCCCGCCGACTACCCGGACGAGCAGGCGCTGACCGACTACATCACCCAGAACCGGGACGGCTTCGTCGCGGTCGCGCAGAGTTCCGGCGGCCGCGACCAGCCCTACCAGCTGGAGGCCACCACCGAACAGCACAGCGCCGGGCAGCCGCCGCACAACACCCGCAGCGTGGTGCTCAAGTTCTTCCAGGACGTCGGGGGATCGCACTCGTCGATCTGGTACAAGGCCTTCAACTACAACCTGGGCACCAAGCAGCCGCTGACCTTCGACAACCTGTTCCCTCCCAACACCACGCCGCTGGACGCCATCTTCCCGATCGTGCAGCGCGAACTGGAACGCCAAACCCCTTTGGGCGCCGCCATTTTGCCGTCGACCGGCCATGACCCGACCCACTACCAGAACTTCGCCATCACCGACGATCAGCTGATCTTCTACTTCGCCCCGGGCGAGATGCTGCCGGCGTTCGGCGGGCCGCTGCAGGCCCAGGTGCCGCGCAACGCCATTCCGCCGCTGGCGATCTAGACCGGGCCGGCCTGCAACTCCATCGCGACGGCGGCGACCGCCAGCGCCACCTGCGCGAGGCACCCGATGATCGGGACGAAAAACGCCCGCTGCCGGCGCACCAGCAGGTACACCGCAAGCACGATGTCGATGAGCAACAGGGCCGCGCCGCCCCAGGTGGCCAGGTTCATGGCCCGGTCGATCCAGGCGGGATTGCCGCACTGCCGGGAGCCGCACGCATCGGTGGTCATCACCAGCAGACCCAGCAGCGCGAAGGTCGCGCCGTAGAGGCCGCCGTGGATGACCAGCAAGATGACCGTCGCCACGGTGTCGGCGGTGTTGCTGCGGCCGCTTCCTGCGGTACTGGTGGTGGCGGCGCCGGGCGCCGCGGGGTCGTCGATCGGCACTACAGCAGTATGTCCCGGTCAGGCCGGCGCAAAACCGTAAACCTGGCCGTCGCTGGTGGCGGCCACCACCCGGCGATCGGTGCCGACCGATACCCCGACGGGATACCCGGTCGCCGCGGGCAGCGCAGAGCTGTTCAACGTGCGGCCGCTGCCCGGATCGAACACCAGCAGCGACATGCCGGGGGCGCCGTTCGCCGGTGGGCCGCTGACCACCGCGTAGCCGACGCCGCCGCCGGCCAGGCTCGACGTCGACAGGGGGAACACGTCGTCGCGGCGCCACACCTGGTCGGCGTGATCACCGGCGTCCTTGAACGCCGCCAGCCGGGTGTCGGGCCCGCCGCCCGCCACGATCAGCCCCTGCGGGGTGACCGCGGGCGGCGTCTGCGCCAGGAAGCCCAGCGGCGCCGACCATTTCACCTTCGCATCGGCGGTGCGCAGCGCCCACAGCCGTTGGTCGCGGCCGTTGACGTAGACGGTCGATCCGTCGGCCGACAGCACTGGACTGGCGATGATGCCGACGCCGACGGCGTCGCTGGTCCATTCGCGGGTGAGCAGCGGCGTCTGCCCGGGGTGGTACTTCAGCCCCACCAGACCCGCGGCCGGGGCGCCGGGCTGCCAGACCCCGAGCACCACCATCCCGTTGACCGGCGAGAAGGCGGGCGCTGCCGCGACGGGACAGCCCTGGCGGGCCGGGGCGCAGTCGGCGAGCCCGCGCGCGGGGTCGGTGGGGTCGACGCCGTCGACGAGATCGAGCGGGCTCCCGGTCACCTGGCCGCGATGGGAGTCGAAGACCAGCACCTGCCCCAGGTGGGTCGTGACGAGCAGCTCGCCCTGCCCGAGGAACCGCGGCGTGGTGGGCATGCCGATCACCGGCTGGCGCCACCGCGTCCACTGGGTGACCGGAAAGGACAGCATGGCCCCGGGCTGGCCGACATAGACATTGTCGAAACCGTCGAGCAGCGGGCCGCCGAAGCCCCCACCCTGGGCGAGCCGCACACACCAGCGCTGCCGCCCGTTGTCGTTGTTCTCCCACTCCATCAGCGAACATCCCGCCGACGTCTGGGCGTTGAGGACGAGATAGCCGCGCGCGCTGAGCGCCGGTCCGGCGGCCAGGCTTCCCTTGACCGACCGGGTCCATTGCAGCGACAGCTTGGTGGCGCCGCCGACGGTGGTGTAGCTGCTGTTGGCGGCGTCGGCGTACTGGGCCGGCCAGCCTTGCGCGGCCGCGGCGTCCACCCACGAGTCGGTGTTGCCGCAGGCCCCCAGCGGCACCGCGAGCACGGCCGCCAGCGCCACGGATGAACAACGCCGAAGCCCACTGACGAGTCGTCGGGCAAGCACGTCGGTTTCCAAGTCCTTCCGCAGGGGCGTTCGGCGGGTGCGGCGATCGAGTACACGTGAGGGTATCGCTTGGCCTCTCGACTAGGCTTTCCGGCCATGACATCCATGTGGGGTGCCCCGGTCCATCGTCGCTGGCGTGGATCAAATCTGCGCGACCCGCGCCAGGCCAAGTTCCTCACGCTGGCCTCGCTGAAATGGGTGCTGCGCAACCGCGCGTACACCCCGTGGTACCTGGTGCGCTATTGGCGGCTGCTGAAGTTCAAGCTGGCCAACCCGCACATCATCACCCGCGGCATGGTGTTTCTGGGCAAGGGCGTCGAGATCCATGCGACGCCCGAGCTCGCGCAGCTTGAGATCGGCCGCTGGGTGCACATCGGCGACAAGAACACCATCCGCGCGCACGAGGGTTCGCTGCGGTTCGGGGACAAGGTGGTGCTGGGTCGCGACAACGTGATCAACGCCTACCTCGACATCGAGCTCGGCGACTCGGTGCTGATGGCCGACTGGTGCTACGTCTGCGATTTCGACCACCGCATGGACAACATCGACCTGCCGATCAAGGACCAGGGCATCGTCAAGTCCCCGGTCCGGATCGGTCCGGACACCTGGGTGGGCGTCAAGGTATCGGTGCTGCGGGGCACGTCCATCGGGCGTGGTTGCGTGCTCGGGTCTCACGCGGTGGTCCGCGGGGTGATCCCGGACTACTCGATCGCGGTCGGCGCGCCGGCCAAGGTGGTGAAGAACCGCCAGCTCGCCTGGGAGAGCTCGGCCGCCCAGCGCGCCGAACTGGCGGCCGCGCTGGCCGACATCGAGCGCAAGAAGGCGGCCCGTTAGCCGGCGGCCTGCGGCCGCTCGTCGACCTTGAAGTGGAAGTTGACGTCGCCGGCGTCGACGTCGGTCACGGTCACCAGCACGCCGTATTTGTCGGCGCCGTCGGTGAGCTGACACCGTAACGTCGCGCCCGCAACGCCTTTGAGGTTGTCGGGGCAGGTCACCGCGTCCGGTTTGCGGCCGACCTGCTGGCCCACCTGGGTGCTGATCGCGCCGGCGACCTGGTTCTTGTCGACGGTCTCGACCATGTCGAACTTGACGTCCTTGCCGTTGACGCTGGTCACCGTGACGTTGACGTTGAACGGCCGGTCCTTGACCTTCATGTCGCAATTGATCTGCGCGCCGACCTTCGCGGGCAGATCGGTGGGGCAGTTCACCGACTCCGGTTTGTTGCCCGCCGCGTCGGTCATTTTGGCGGTGATCTGGCCGGCGACATCGCTCTTGCTCACCGAGTGCGAGGTGCCGACGGAACACGAACAGGCGCCGACGCCCGCGGCGAGTCCGGCCGCCGCGCCAGAGATCAGCAGCGCCCGGATGATGAAGTTGGTCATTGTCGCCTCCCGAACGGCTTGCCCACGATGAATGGGCTGATCCTGGCATGCTCATCGGTTTCGGGCGGACGATTCAGCAAACGGGTGCCGGCGGGCGTGGCCGTTGCTGCGTCCATGAACCACCAACGGCCACTCGTGTCACAGCGGTAACGTCTGCGCACCATAATCAGCTTTTCGATTCCGCTGGCGCGGGTGCTAGCAAACGGCGGAAGGGTGCGCGTCAGTTCGCGGAACCGGCGGGAGCGCCTGGGCGGCGAATCGAGCGCTCAGATGCTCTGGTAACGCCGCAGCGCCTCGGCGCGCTCCGCGGCGTGGTCGACTATCGGCTCGGGATAGCCGTCGGGACGTTGACCCTTGCGCAGGTGCACGTCGTCGGCCGAACGCAGCTCCGGGACCCAGCGCCGGATGTAGTCGCCCGCCGGGTCGAACTTCTCACCCTGGGTGATCGGGTTGAACACCCGGAAGTAGGGCGCGGCGTCGGTGCCGCAGCCCGCACACCACTGCCAGCCGTGCTGGTTGTTCGCCATGTCGCCGTCGACCAGCTGGTCCAGGAACCATTCGGCCCCCCATTGCCACGGCAGGTGCAGGTCCTTGACCAGGAACGAGGCCACGGCCATGCGCACGCGGTTGTGCATGAATCCGGTGTCGCGCAGCTGACGCATGCCGGCATCCACGAACGGAAAGCCCGTCTCGCCGGCTTTCCACGCCTCGAAGCGGCGGGTGGCCTGCGCGCCGGTGTCGGTCTGGATGCCGTCGAAATCGCTGTTCCAGTTCCGCCAGGCGCTGGCCGGCCAGTGGTGCAGCACGTCGGCGTAGAAGTCGCGAAAAGCCAACTCCCGCAAGAAGGCCTGCGCCCCGACGCTTCGCGCGTCCAGGTCGGCGACCAGGGTGCGCGGATGAATGGCGCCGAACTTCAGGTGCGCCGACATGCGGCTGGTCCCGGTCAGGTCGGGCCTGTTGCGGTCCTCGGCGTAGCTTTGTAAGCCGTTGTCGACGAACGACTTCCATTGTTTGCGTGCCGCCGCCTCGCCTGCGGCCACCTCGAGGGCCTGTCCGGGATCGGGGAGGTCGCACTGCTTGATGGACACGCTCGCCGGATCCAGCCAGCGCGCGGACTTCGCGTTCGACTTCGCCGGTTCCCGCCACCCGGTCTTGCGCCACTGGCGCAGGAACGGGGTGAACACTTGGTAGGGCGAGCCATCGGGTTTGGTGACGCGGCCGGGTGAGACGAGGTACGGCGACCCCGTCGCCATCAGCGGCACCGGACCCAGCGCCGCGCGCACCCGCTCGTCACGGCGCTTGCCGAACGGCGCGAAGTCTTCGGAGATGTGCACCGACGACGCCCCGATTTCCTTGACTATGCGGGGAATCTGCGTGTGGGGCTGCCCGCGGGTGACCAGCAGCCGGCCGTCGAGATCGTCGCGCAGCCGGCGCAGCGAGTCACCGAGGTACTGCAGTCGGCGTTGCCCCGAGGACTTTTCCAGGCGCGGGTCCAGCACGAAGCAGGCGAGCACCTCGTCGTTCTCGGCCGCGGCGAGCAGCGCCGGATGATCGCGCAACCGCAGATCGCGGCGAAACCACAGCAATGCCGGCATAGTCAGCGGTTGAGTCGCCAGATGTGGGTGGACAAAACGGTCGCGAAGCCGCACCACAAGGGGTAGGGCAGCAACGCCAGCGCGCCACGCGGTGTGGCTTGCGCCGTGCGCCTGACCAGATCGGCGCTACTGGCCGTCAGCGCCGCCGCCCCGATCGTGGCTGCCCCGAGTTTGTGGTACCGGAAGAACAGCCAACTCCATCCGGCGTTCAGGGCCAGGTTCGCCGTCAGCGCCGCCGCGTACGCGCGGGCCTTGTCGTGCTGCCCGGTTGCCTTCAGACGGTCGAGGGTTGCCGCCGACGTGACCGCGATGTCCCCGTAGAGCGTGGTCCACGCCGCGGGGAAGGCGGCACGGGGTGGCTGGTAGGCGGGCTTGCGAAGCCGCGAGTACCACCGGGACGTGGCGTCGCGGCTGGCGACGCTGCCGGCCGCGGCGGTTGCGGCCACGGCCAGGCTGGTCCCGGCCAGTATCGACCTGTTCATGGCGTGCTCCGTTCTGGTTGTCTCCGGTCCGCTTGTTGCTCAACGGTTTTGGTGCGTGTTAGATTGGTCGGCCACCAGATCCGGTCGCCGATGAGGGCGAACAACGCCGGGATGACCAGCGTGCGCACCACGAAGGTGTCGAGCAGGATTCCCAGGCCGACGATGATGCCAAGCTGGGTCAACACGATCAGCGGCAACACCCCGAGCACGCAGAACACGGCGGCCAAAACGATTCCGGCACTGGTGATCACGCCACCGGTAGCCGATACAGCGCGCACCATCGGAGCGCGGGCGCCGGGCCGCGCGGCTTCCTCGCGGGCCCGGGTGACCAGAAAGATCGTGTAGTCCACCCCGAGCGCCGCCAAGAACAAGAACGCGAACAGCGGGGTGGTGTTGTCCAGCGCCGGGAACCCGAAGACGTGCAGGCTCGCCCACCCACCCATGCCCAGCGCGGCCAACGCGCCCAGGATCGTCGCGGCCAACAGCGTCGGTGGCGCCAGGGCCGAGCGCAGCACCGCGTACAGCACGACCAGGATGACGGCCAGGATCGCCGGGATCAGCAGCAGCCGGTCATGAGTGGCCGCATCACGTACGTCGAGGGCCTGCGCGTCGGGCCCGCCCACCAACGCCGCGGGGTCCACGGCGCGCGTCGAATTCCGCAGTGCCGCAACTGCATTGAAAGCTTGATTCGACGACGGCGGCGCGTCGATCACCACCGACCACTTCGTCAGCCCGGACTCCGATCGGCCGGACTCGGTCACCGAGACGACGCCGGGGGTGGCGGTGATTGCCTGCCGCAGCGCCGAGGCGTGATCCGTGCGTCCGATGACCAGCGTCGGGTTGGTCAGGCCGGCCGGAAAGTGTTGGGCCACAACCTGGTATCCCGCCACGGAGTCGGCGCGCAGGCGGAACTGTTCGGTCTGCGTCAGGCCGATCCGGGTTCCCAGCAGGCCGGTGCCCAGGACCGCCAGCACCGCGACGGCGACCGCCGCCACCAGAGCGGGGCGCCGATTCACCCATTCCGCGACGCGAAGCCACGCGCCGGCCCCGAGGGTGTCGCCGTCGTCCGCGCGCGGGATGAACGGCCAGAACAATCGCCGCCCGCAGCCGGCCAGCAGCGGGGGGAGGATCACCAGCACCGAAATCGCCGCGACGACAAGGCCGCACGCCGCGAGCGCGCCCAGGCTGCGGGTGCTCGGGGTGGACGCGAACAGCAGGGTGAGCAACGCCAACACCACGGTGGCGTTGCTGGCGACGATGGCCGGCCCCGCCCTGCGCACGGCCTCGCGCAGGGCGGCGCGGTGCGCGGAATGGCGGTGCAGCTCTTGTCGATACCGGGAGATCAGCAGCAGCGCGTAATTGGTGCCGGCGCCGAAAACCAGCACGCTGGTGATCCCGGAGGTGGCGCCGTCGAAACTCAGCCCGGTCAGCGATGCGACCGCCGTGCCGAGCGCCGCGGCCACTCGATCGGCGAATCCGACGACGAGCAGCGGGACCAGCCACAGCACCGGGGAGCGGTAGGTGGCGATCAGCAGCAGCGCCACCACCGACGTCGTCACCGCGAGCAGGGTGATGTTGGCGCCCGCGAACGCGCCGGCGATGTCCGCCCCGAAGGCGGGGCCGCCGGTCACGTGCACCTGCAGCTGCCCGGGCAGGCCGGTGGCCGCGGCCGTGCGCAGCGTGGTGACGGCGTCGGAGAGCTCGAGCCCGGACAGGTCGGCGTCGATGGGGACCGCGGCCTGGGCGGCCCTGCCGTCGCTCGACGGCAGCAGCGGGGTCGCCGCCGCATTCGCGCCGGGCCGCGAGGCCGCCAGCGCCCGGTCCCGAGCGGCCTGGGCGGCGTCGCGGTCGGACGCGGTCAGCACGCCTGCATCGGTGCGGCTGACCACCACGATCAGCGGCGCCTTGTCACCCCCGGGAAACTGCCTGGCCAGGGTCTCGACCCGGGCGGATTGCGCATCGACTGGAACGGATTGCGGGGATTGGCCCGCGGCGGCGTTACCGCCGATCAGGACCATCAACCCGACACCGAGCGCGGCCGCGATCAGCGCGAGCAACCAGCAACGCCGCCCCGTCACGGCGGCGGCCACGGAATCCCACACCACGTTTACAACCCTTTCAGTTTGTTAAACATTAATCAACTGAAATGACGCATCGCGACGCGACGGCGCCGGCGGTACGCAGGAGGGGGCACTATGGACATTATGGACGCGGGGCCGGGGGCAGTGTCGGACGCGAGGGGGTACCTGCGATGACCGCTGACCGCGGCGAGATGACCACCCGCAAGCGGCGGCACATCGATGTCTGCCTGAGCGAGCCGGTCGGCTACGACGGCGTCACCACCGGGCTGGACCGCTATGAACTGCCGTACAACGCGCTGACCCAGACCAACCTGGGCGACATCGATTTGTCCACCGACTTTTTCGGTGCCCGCCTGCGGTCGCCTATCCTCATCGGCGCGATGACCGGGGGTGCGGAGTTGTCCGGGACGATCAACCGCAACCTGGCCGCGGCGGCCCAGCAGCTGGGTTTGGGCATGATGCTGGGCTCGCAGCGGATCATGTTGGACAGTGCGCTGGGGGAGCGGGCGGCGGACAGCTTCACGGTGCGCGATGTGGCGCCGGATGTCTTGCTGTTCGGCAACATCGGCTTGGCGCAACTGACCAAGACCGCCGCGCCGGATCTGGCGAAGGCCCTGGACCGAGTGGGCGCCGATGCGCTTGCCGTGCACACCAATCCGCTCCAGGAGGCGATGCAACACAACGGCGACACCGACTTCGCCGGGTCGCTGAACAGGTTGCGCGAGGCCGCCGCCACCGTCGACTATCCGGTGCTGCTCAAGGAGGTCGGGCACGGCATCGGCGGCGCGGCGGCCGCGGAACTGGTCGGGGGAGAAGGCGAATTGCCGGTGGCCGGAATCGACGTCGCGGGCGCCGGCGGCACGTCGTGGTCGCGCGTCGAGCAGTTCGTGCGGTACGGCGAACTGCGCTACCCGCACCTGGCCGACTGGGGCATCCCGACCGCCCGCGCCATCGTGGAGGTGCGCGAGGCGCTACCGGCGATCCCCTTGGTGGCCTCCGGTGGCATCCGCACCGGTATGGATGCGGCCAAGGCGATCGCACTCGGTGCCGATGTCGTGGCGGTCGCCCGGCCGCTGCTGCCGGCCGCCATCGAATCGAGTGCCGCCGTGGTCGACTGGCTGCAGCCGTTCATCGACGAGCTGCGGATCTGCCTGCACGGCTGTGGTGCCGCAAACCTGGCGGACCTGCGCGGCGTCGACCTCGTCGGCGCGGACTAGGCCCGCGCGACGTGGCCGTCATCTTGGCCTACGGCTCGCCCGCCCTGGGGCATCTGCTGCCGGCCGGGGCGCTGCTCGCCGAGCTGACCCGGCGCGGACACGAGGTGCACCTGCGCACCATGTCGGCCGGTGTTTCGACGATGCGATCCATCGGCGTGCACGCCGCGCCGGTCGATCCGCGGATCGAGGCGATCGCCGGCAACGACTGGCAGGCGCGAAATACCTTGGGAGTGTTGAAGTTAACCATCGACGTGCTGTGCCGGCGGGCGGTGCTGGAAGTCGACGACTTTCGGCGTGCGGTGGGCGCGACCCGGCCGGATGCGGTGATCGTGGACGCGAACTGTTGGGGAGCCCTGTCGGCCGCGGACGCCGGGGACCTTCCGTGGCTGTTGTTCTCACCGTTCACCCCCTACCTGCGATCGCGCGGGGTGCCACCATTCGGTCCGGGATTTCGTCCGCTGCCGGGCATCGTCGGTGAGGTCCGTGACGCCACGGTGCGGCCGATCGTCAGGCACCTGTTCGACCGGCCAATGTTGCCTCGCGTCAACGCCATTCGCGCCGGGCTGGACCTGCCGCCGGTCACCTCGGTGGACGGCTTCATCCGGCGCGCGCCGCTGGTATTGGCGGTCGGCGGCGAGCCGTTCGAGTACCCGCATCCGGGATGGTCCGGCGTGGTGCACCACATCGGTGCCTGCGCATTCGAGCCCTCGACGGCCGCCGCACCGGAGTGGATCGACGCCATCGAACGTCCGATGGTGCTGGTGAACACCTCCTCGTTGCGCCAGGGTGACGAGGCGTTGGGACGAATCGCGTTGCGCGCGCTCGCCGACGAGGACGTGCACGTGGTGGCGACGTTCCCGGCCGGTGTGCCCGCTGGTCTGCCGCGACCCGAGAACGCGACCGTGCGCCGGTTCGTGCCGCACGCGGCCATCCTCGCCCGCGCCAGCTGCGCCATCACGCACGGGGGGATGGGCACGACGTTGAAGGCCCTCGATCGGGGAGTGCCGGTCTGCGTTGTGCCCTTCGCGCGCGATCAGGCCGAGGTCGCCAGGCGAGTGGAGATGGCCCGCTGTGGAACCCGGTTGACCGCCAAGAAGCTCACCGCGGCGCGACTGAGAGCCAAGGTACGCAAGGCGATGACGATGGCCGACGGCGCGCAACGGGTGGCCGCCGGGCTCGCCGCGACGGGGGGCGTGGCCCACGGCGCCGACCTTATCGAGCAGCGGCTACTGGGCTGCGCCGCCGAGCGGCCGGTTCACTAGTCGGGCGCGGCGCCGCGTCTCGCCGGACCGCGATGACCCTTGACCTTAGGTTCGGGGGCCGCGGGCGTCTTCGGACCCGGTGTGGCCAGCCGTGATTCGAAGCTGGCCATCGCCTCGATCATCGCGGTGAACACCCGATGCGCCGCCGCCAGGTCGCGATCTGGAAGGTCGGCCAGCGCCGTATGTAGCTCGGCGCCAAGGGGAGTGAAGAACGAGCGGGCCAGCGCCATGCCCGGCTTCTCGTAGCGAAGCAGGGTCTTGCGCCGGTCCTGGGGATCGGGTTCGCGACGGACGTGGCCGGCGTCGATCATGCGGTCGACCAGGTAGGTGATCGCGGCCGGTGAGACGTCCATGCGGCGGCGCAACTGGGCCGCCGTCAACGGCTCCCCGGCGGTTTCGGCGACCATAATGTGCAGCAACGCGTGAAAATCCGTGCTGCTGACATCGTTTTGCCGGGCGAAGTGGCGGCCGATGCGGTCGGACTGGGCGGTGATCGCGCGCATGTCGGCCGACATCAATTTCTCGAGTTCGGCTCGATCTGGTCGCCGGTCAGCGGCGGCGCGCTTGGTCACTTACCCGCATCCTTTTTGCAAATACGCCGGCCAGCGTATCGGTGACCGCTATCCGCGGCAGTCGAAACGCGCCGGAGCGTTCGGTGGCCATCAGCCTACGGCACCCTCGGCGGATCGCCGTCGCGGCGGCTCAGCCGCGCCGAGCGGGCGCTATCGGGACTTCGCGGGGTCGTGGCCCCAGTTCATCAACGAGTACCGCCAGGGGCTTTCATCGATGTCGCCCTGCGGGCGTTGCGCCAGGTGGCGCTTGGCATAACCGACCACCTTTCGCATGTGCGCGTAGTCGGCCTCGGTGAGGTCGGCGCGTTTGGCCTTGAGTATCTTGACGATGTGACGGCCACTGGCGTGGCCGGTGGACTCGGCTCCGCTCCGCTTTTCGCCGACACTCTTCGATTCCTCGGTGCCGAGCCAGTTTTCCAGCTCGCGCGCCGTCATGTTGACGGTGTCCCGGAAGCGCTCCCAGGTGGTGTGTTGGTCGTCGGTCACGGTGACTCCTCGATGCGGTTGTCGCGCATCACTTTGCGCGGCGCAGCGATTCGGGCTTGTGTACCGCGTCGGCTCCCGTCTTGTCGCTGCGCACCTTGTACTGCGGCTCGTCCTCGGACGCCCGCACCGTGCGCCCGGCGGCCTGGGTGTCGGAGGTGATCTTGCCCTCGACCGTGCCCCGGACCGTGGTGCCGTGGCTTTGCCACTCGACCTTGTCGCCCTTTTTGAATTGCTTGTCGCTCACCGGGATTCACCTTTCGCCGATTCGTCGCTGGGGGAGGCGGTGTGGGCCGGGTGTCCGTCGGTGCGTCGACGCTCCTTGAGGGCCATCTCGTAGACGTGGCGCCGTCCCTCGGTGAGCCGGCTTCGCACCAGCTGTTCGATCTGTGTGAAGCAGCGGTAGTAGCCGTCGTCGTAGTCCTCCAGCACCTGGAAGCTCCACCGGCCCGGCAGGACGTTGCGTCCGATCAGCTCGGTGCTGATGTGTTGCGCCAGATCGGCGTGGCCGGTTTCGCGCAGCCGCGCCACCGCCTCGTCGAGTTGCAGGTCGGCCCGGCCGGTGAGCTGATGAAAGGAATACAGATGCCCGCGGGCGCGCTCGATGGTTTCCAGCGCCTCGGTCACCTTACCTACCGCCTGCGCCACGCCGTCGATCTCGCCATTGGCCATGCCGTCCATGCTTTCCCCCTGTTGGTCGGAGCATTCCCGCCGCGGGGCGGTGCGAATCGTCGGATCCGGTGGTTCATCAGCTGAATGGTTAACTGCTTGGTGCGATGACCTCGCCGCGCGCCGCGACGGTTTGAACGACTCCGCCCCGGGTATCTGATCTGGCGATGACCGTGATCGAAACGTCGCGACGGCTGGGCCGCGCTGAACGTAAAGTGCTGCGCCTGCAACGGCGTTTGTGGCTCGCGCAGTTGGCCATGTGGCCCACCGCGATCGCGTTGGTGGTCCTGCTTACGGGTGCGTCAGTGCTGGTGTGGCGGCGTTCGGCCCGCGGCCGGCACCGCTCGGTCACCACGGCGACCACTTCCTCCGCCACCAGCCCTGATGGCATGGCGGCGACGGGTCCGGAAGGCACGAAGTAGCCTCAGCTATGCCGGGTGCGTGTCACGATCGGCGCGAGGCAAGCGGTTCGGCGTTCGCCGATCCCGGGTCGGACCGGTCAGGTGGGGACTACGCGGTTCCACACCCGGTGCTCCTCGAGGCCGGCGACGAGCGAGGAGACGATGTCCGACGCGTCCGAGCCCGTGAAGATGCCTTCTCCTTCCGCCGGAAGGCCCGCTGCCGCAAGCAGATTGGTCCCCTGCGGCAGCACGCCGATCGGCTTGAGATGACGGAACGCCTCGTCCACGAGGGTTCGCGCACCGGCCTCGACCGGTGATCCAGCGACGAGAACGGCGTCGACCTCCACGGATCGTCCCGTCGCATACGTGCGAGAAACCGTTGGGCCGCCGTCGCGGTTCAGCTTTCCGCCATGCGACGCGAACACCAGGGGAACCAGCTTGGCCGCGGTGATCGCGGCCACCGCCGCCGTCACCTGGCCGGTGTCGGACTCGGCGTCGGTGAGGATACCGATGCGGCGACCGGCCACCGGCCATCGTTGGCCGACTTGCGACAGCGCCGGGCTGACCGCCGGGGCGGCAGGCGCCGCGGCCGGGACGGGCGGCTCCAAACCCAGCTGCGCCGCGACGGCGGCGCACAGTTCGGTGTCGATCTTCGCGAGGACCGCGAGCTCGCGTTCCTTGATCACCTGTTCGTAGCATTTACCCAACTCGAAGGCGAACGCCTCGACGACATGGGCTTGTTCGACGGGCTGCAGGCTCCGGTAGAACAAGGTCGCCTGACTGAAGTGATCGTCGTAGCTCGCGGGATTTGCGCGACGTTTGGTCGACGCGGGCAGTGGGACCGGGGACTCGATGAAGGCGGCGAGATCGGCTCCGGCGGCGAAAGGGCATCCGCCGTCAATCGAATTCGGACGGTACGGCGCATTGCCGGGATGTACGCCGTGTTGGTGAAACCCGTCCCGCAACATGTCGTTGACCGGCGCGTGCGGACGGTTGATCGGGATCTGCGCGAAATTGGGACCACCCAGGCGGGTGATCTGCGTGTCGAGGTAGGAGAACAACCGCGCGTGCAACAGCGGGTCGTCGGTGACGTCGATGCCGGGAACCAGATGACCGATGTGGAACGCCACCTGCTCGGTCTCGGCGAAGAAGTTGGTCGGGTTGGCGTTGAGTTGCATGGTGCCGATGATTTGAACCGGGGCCAACTCCTCGGGCACGATCTTGGTCGAGTCGAGCAGATCGATGCCTTCGAACATCTGCTCCGGGGTGTCCGGGAACACCTGGATGCCCAGATCCCATTCGGGGTAGGCGCCTGCCTCGATCGCATCGGCGAGGTCACGGCGGTGGAAGTCGGGGTCGACGCCGGCGGCGATCTGCGCCTCCTCCCACACCAGCGAATGCACCCCCTGGCGCGGCTTCCAGTGGAACTTCACCAGCGAGGTCGTGTTGTCGGGCGCGACCAGCCGAAACGTGTGGACGCCGAAGCCCTCCATGGTCCGGTAAGACCGCGGGATCGCGCGGTCGGACATGGCCCACATGGTGTGCGCGGATGCCTCGGTGTGCAGCGACACGAAATCCCAGAAGGTG
Organism: Mycobacterium sp. 1245852.3; assembly: GCF_001669335.1. Lineage (NCBI taxonomy): Bacteria > Bacillati > Actinomycetota > Actinomycetes > Mycobacteriales > Mycobacteriaceae > Mycobacterium > Mycobacterium sp. 1245852.3. The sequence goes on from NZ_LZLL01000436.1 coordinate 19,040, forward strand.
TCGTGCGCGGTCTGGGCTTGCGGGATCTCGCGATCCGGGTGCGGCTTGGCCGCGTGGATGATGTCGGGGAATTTGATGCCGTCCTGGATGAAGAACACCGGGATGTTGTTGCCGACCAGGTCGAACGTTCCCTCGTCGGTGTAGAACTTGGTGGCGAACCCGCGGGTGTCCCGCACGGTGTCGGCCGATCCGCGGGAGCCGATCACGGTGGAGAATCGGACGAATACCGCCGTCTCGGCGCCGGACTTGAGAAACCCTGCCTTGCACAGTTTTTCGGCTGCGCCGTTGCCGCGGAACACACCGTGGGCGCCGGCGCCACGGGCGTGCACCACACGTTCCGGAATGCGCTCATGATCGAAATGGGTGATCTTCTCGCGCAGATGGTGGTCTTGCAGCAGCGTCGGGCCGCGTTCACCGGCCTTCAGCGAATGATCGGTGTCATACAGCCGCACACCCTGGGCGGTGGTCAGGTACTCGCCCTGCTGTCCACGCGCGGTCGCCGGGCCCTCCACCGGTGTTCCGGTCGGGGTCCGAAGTTCCGGGGCGATTTGATCGTTCTTGGGTGGCAACGGCTCCCGCGGCGTCGTCGGCTCGGCGAGGTCTGGCGGCTCGGCACCCGGCGCGCTGGGAATGTAACCACTGGCCTGAGCCTGCTGGGCCTTCCCTTCACGGACCAGATATTCCTGGCCGGACACCGCCCCGATGGCCTGCTTGGCCACTGCCTTGACGCCCTCGACGACACCCTTGACCGGGTTGCTGCGCCCGCCGTCCTCCGCCATCAAATCTCCTTGGTTGGCATGAATTCAGATACGGCCGCCTGAGGCATCAGGCGGCTTATCCCCGCGTTCCCCTCAGCGGCGCGGTGAAACCCCGGTTTGGGCATAAAAGTTGGGAACGGGCAAAACTGGTCGTGCCGTCTGGCGTCGGCAGCGCACCTGCCGCCGCACGGACAACCCGGCACGGAGCGTGCCAAGAGACCAGCTGGCGGCTTGACCCTACGAACTTGCGCGAACCTGGTAACGGCGCTCGGCGTAGGCGAGGTCGTCGCGCCACAGCTTGGTGGCCGCGTACCGCATGAACGGTGTGATCAGCGGCGCCGCCCGAGCGGCGCGCCGGAAACCGGGCCGGTCCGAATGCGCGATGGTGGCCTCCAGGAGCGCGGTGCGCGGTCGACCGTCGGGTCCCGAACCCATTGGCGTCGCATGGGTTTCGACGACGCTGCCCGTCCCCTCGCCGTCCACGATGCGCATGACGATGGTGCGTGCCTCCGGGCAGCTGAACTCGGCGACGACCGGCACCCCGACGCGTCCCATCCGGAAGGTCACCGCCACCAGGAATCGGTCCGCCTCTTCGGTGGGGGTGGTGAGCACGTCGAGCCGGGTGAACGAGTAGGGGTGAAACCACGCGCCGTGCCACGGATCGAGCCGGTTGGCGATGACGTCGCTCGGTTCGCAGACCCCCACCACGTGGGCGACCGCGCTCAGGGTGTCGCCGGCCGGCCGCTGCGCAATCACCGGCCGGTCCAGCGGGTCCTCCGTGCCCACCGCGTCGAGCCGCACCCATGCCAGGACACCGTCGTCGTGACTGGGCAACGGGCTCCAGCCGAATTCGCGCGCGTGTCCGTCCAGGGTCAGCCCGTGCCAGCGGCAGATCAGCGCGCCCCGGTGCACGGTGCCGGTGGCGAGGTCGGCACCCAAATGGGGGCAACTGCGGGGCCCCACGCACAACCGCCCGCGGTCGTCGCGCCAGGCCACGACCTCGACGCCGGCGACCCGGGCGCCGGCGGGGCGCCCGGCGGGGACCTGGTGACTGGCGGCGAAGGCGTACCAGTTGCCGGTGGGTTTGCGCTGCGAGCGGCGCAGCGCGCCCTCGATGATGGCGGGTTGCGCGTCGCGATAGGTCGGGCGCTGATCGGCCCACGACATGCGCGGGATCACCTGCAGTGGCCACCCTTTGGTCCGGGTGGCGGACAGGCGCTGCTGTAGCTGTTCGCGGAACTTCATGGTGTGGTGGATCTTTCGCGGGCGGCAAGCCACCGAAGCAGCGGTGACCGGCCTTGGGTGGGTACCGTGGCCAACGGGTGTCCGGCTAATCCCCATCGTTGCAGGAGTTGGTTCGCGGCGCACCAGCCGGTGGTTGCGGCGCGCTCCATGAGCGCCACCGGCAAGTCGATGCGGATGGCGTCGCCGGCCAGCAACAAGCCCGGCGTGGGCGTGCGGACCGGGGGACGGAAGGGATAGGAGCCCGGCGCAAACAGCGGGCAGTCGCTGCGATGCAGCAGCTTCTCGTGGACGATTTGCGCCGCAGCGGTTTCCGGATACACCCTGTGTAGCTGTCGTAGCGCGGCGTCCCGCGACGGCGCGGAATCCAGGGCGTACGAGTGCAACTCGACCACCGAACCATGATGCGCGCCGGCCCAGTCGCGGGCTTCGCTTTCGTAGCGCTCCAGCACGCTGATGTTGTCGAGCGGTTCATGGCCGGCGGTGCCCAAAAACGCCGGCCGGTGCGCCGCGACCGGTCGGTCGAGCCACAGCCGATGCACGGCGAACGGCGGCGCGCTGCGCAGCCGCGAGATCTGGGTGCGCCAGGCCTCGGTGCCCAGATCCGGGGACGCCGCGACGATCCGCTGTAAACCCGCGACGTCGGTGGCCAATACGACGGCGTCGACCTCGCAGTGGTCATCG
>NZ_LZLL01000437.1:0-40374 GCF_001669335.1 Mycobacterium sp. 1245852.3
GACACCCAATGGATCCCACCCCCACACCTCGACACCGGCCAACCCCGCACCAACACCTTCCACCACCCCGAAAAACTGCTGCGCGACGGAGACGACGACGAGGACGCCAGCCCGGGGTCGGAATGACCGCCGCACACGATCCGACTAGACCTGGTGGCCACCTGCCGCCCTAGCCGCCTCCCTGGCTGCGATGTAGCCATACACCAGCCCCTGCGCGATCGTCGCGCCGGCGCCCGGGTACGTCGTGCCGAACGCGTTGGCGGCGGTATTGCCGATGGCATACAACCCGGCGATCGCCGCGCCGTCCTCGCGCACTACCCGCGCCCGCTCATCGGTCTTCAGTCCACCACAGGTGCCCAGATCGGACAGCACCATCTTCACCGCGTAGAACGGGCCGTTGACCAACGGCCGCAGGTTCGGGTTCGGCTTCACGGTCGGGTCGCCGTAGTAGCGGTCGTAGGCGCTGCGACCGCGGCCGAAGTCGGGATCCGCACCGGCAGCGGCGTTTTGGTTGAAGCGGGTCATGGTCGCAAAGAACTCCGACACCTCAACACCCATCCGGGCGCCCAGGTCGGTGAGGTTGTCCGCGCGCACCGCGATGCCGGCGTCATACCACGTCTGCGGGATGCGCATCCGCGGAAAGAGTTCGGCGGCAAAGACGTAACTGTTGCGGTATTGCTGGTCGAAGACGATCCACATCGCCTCCACCGGGCTGCCCGAGCGCTCCAGCTGCAGCAATCGCTGCCCGAACGACATGTAGTCCGTCGCCTCGTTGGCGAACCGGCGCCCATGCTGATCCACGATCAGGCAGCCCGGCAGCGATCGCTCGGCCAGCATCACCGCCGGCGCCTTGCCGGGCAGCGGCGCGACCGCGGGGAACCACCACGCCTGGTCCATCAGGTCGATGCCGGCGCCGATTTCCTGTCCCGCGCGGATCCCGTCGCCGGTGTTGGCGGCGGCGCCGAGGCTGAGGTTGGCGCCCAACGATTCCGATTGGAATTTCCAGCGCATGTCCATGCTGTGGTCGAAACCGCCGGTCGCCAGCACCACGCCGCGCCGCGCGGTGATCGTCACCTCGCGCCCGTCGTGCTCGACGACGGCGCCGGTCACGCGGTCGCCCTCGCGGGCGAGGCGCGCCAGCGCGGTGCCGGTCCACACCGGGATGCCGGCGCGCAGCACCCCGGTGAACAACCCGGCCATCAGGCCCTGTCCGCCCGCGGCGTAGCGCCGGCCCAGCAGGCGGCCGCCCACGCCCTGCGCCAGTCGCTTGCCGTAGGTGGGAATTCCCTTGCGCGGCATGCGAGCCACCAGGTTCATCCAGCGGTAGTCGGCGCCCGTCGTCGGCATCGGGACGGTGACCTCCATCAGGCCGGGCTCCAGCCGGGTGCGGTAGTCGCCGAGCTGCGAGGTGTCGAAGGGGCGGCATTCGCACGTGCGGCCGGCGGCGCTGCCGCCCGGTTCCTCGGGGTGGTAGTCGGAATAGTCGCGGGCCCAGAACAGCCGCAGCGGAGTGGTGCGGCGCAGCATGTCCACGGTCGCCGCCACGTGCGCGACGAACGCGGCGGACCGCTGCGGGGGCGCGGACCCCGCGACCACCGCGTCCAGGTAGGCGCCGGCGCGCTCGGCGGTGTCGCCGGCGTTCGCCTGCGTCAGCACCGGGCTGGCCGGCAGCCACAGCGCGCCACCCGAACGGGCGGTCGAGCCGCCCACGTACGAGGATTTCTCCACGATCAGCACCGACAGCCCCAACTCGTGGGCGGCCAGCGCCGCGGCCATGCCCGTGCCGGAGCCGACGACGAGCAGGTCGACGCAGGTGTCGGCCACGGTAAGCCCGGCAGGAATCGTCGCGCTGTGCGTCCTCACGCCCGCAACGGTAGGTCGCAACCTCGCCCGGCGGGACGAGCCATCCTGATCAGTGGAACAAGGGGTCCCGCGGGCGGGCCGCGGCGAGTTTAATCAGCCCTATGACGTCGCAAACCGAGGCCGACGAAGTCCGCCTGATCGAAGCGCAGGCCGCCCCGACGCGGTTCGCCCGCGGCTGGCACTGCCTGGGCCTGCTGAGGGATTTCGGGGACGGCAAGCCGCACGCGATCAACGCCTTCGGGCAGAAACTCGTCGTCTTCCGCAGCGCAGACGGCACCATCAACGTGCTCGACAGCTATTGCCGGCACATGGGCGGCGACCTGTCCCAGGGCGAGGTCAAGGGCGACGAGCTCGCCTGCCCGTTCCACGACTGGCGGTGGGGCGGCGACGGGCGCTGCAAGCAGGTGCCCTACAGCCGGCGCACCCCGAAACTGGCCCGCACGCAAGCCTGGACCACGCTGGAGCAGGACGGCATGTTGTTCGTCTGGAACGACCCGGAGCGCAAACCGCCGCCGCCGGAGGTGACGATCCCGCGCATCGAGGGCGCCACCAGCGACCAGTGGACCGACTGGCACTGGTACACCACGGTGGTGGGGAGCAATTGCCGCGAGATCATCGACAACGTCGTCGATATGGCGCATTTCTTCTACATTCACGGCTCGTTGCCGACGTACTTCAAGAACATCTTCGAGGGCCATGTGGCCACGCAGTACATGAACGGCGGAAGCCGGCCCGACATGGGTGGCACCGGATCGCAGATGCTGGGCACGACGTCCGTGGCGTCCTACTATGGCCCCTCGTTCATGATCGACGACCTGACCTATCACTACGAGCATGGCGACGCCAAGACCATCCTGATCAACTGCCACTATCCGATCGACTCGAATTCCTTTGTGCTGCAATACGGCATCATCGTCAAGAAGTCGGACACGCTGCCCGACGATCAGGCCATGCAGACCGCGATCACCCTTGGCGACTACGTCAAGCTCGGCTTCGAGCAGGACGTCGAAATCTGGCGGCACAAGGCCCGCATCGACAACCCGCTGCTGGTCGAAGAGGACGGTCCGGTCTATCAGCTGCGCCGTTGGTATCAGCAGTTCTACGTCGACGCCGCCGACGTGCAGCCAGACATGGTGGACCGCTTCGAGTTCGAGCTCGACACCACCCGCCCCTACGAGGCGTGGATGAAAGAGGTCGAGGCCAACATGGCGGCCCAGGCCTGATGTCTGCGGAACCGTTTCTGCGCGAGGACAATCGACTCGACGAGATGCCGATGGCGGCGGTGACGTGCCGCAACTGCGGTGCGCGGGTGCTGGCCCGCAAGAGCAGCTGGAACCAGACCAGCGTGCAGTGGGACGCGGGTGCTTCGGCGCGCTGCATCGAGCGCCGCGACGCCGACCGCCTGGCCGGCCATCACCGCGGGCCGTTCCTGGCCTGTGACGCGCTGCGGGAGTCGATCCAGTTCGCGGTGGCTACGGGAGAATTGGCGATCGTCGACGCCTGAGTGTCGGCGGCGGCCGTCACGCACCGAACACGTCGAGTGTTCCGACGTAAGCGCGGTTGGCCTTGATCCGTTTCGTCAAACACCACGATCCGTCCGGGCGGCGCCGCCACGTGTCGTGGTAGTCGCCGATGGTGTAGAACCGCGTCGTCGAATCAGCCGTCGCGTCCAGGTGCACATCGCGGACATAGGCGCGACTGGCCGCGGTGTCTCCTGTGACGTCGACGATGACGTTGCCCAAGAAATGTTGGGTGGGGCCGCACTTGTCGAGGAACTCGCGAATCAATCCGATGATCGCCGCGCGTCCTTGTAGCCGTCCCGTCCCGAGATCCCCTTGCGCATCCTCGGCCAGGATTTCGGCCATGAGCGCCCAATCGCGGTCGTCCATGGCCCGGGCGAACCGGATCAGCGCGCGTTGCACGTCGCGCTCGTCGCATAGGTCCTGCAATCGATCAGCAACCATGTCAGGCGTGCGCGCCGCCGTCGACGCGAATCTCCGTGCCGGTGATGAACGCACCGTCGTCGGAGGCCACCATCGCGATCACCGACGCCACCGCGCTTGCGTCGCCGAGTATTTCGCTGTCTTTGCCGTGCAGCAGCGGAGTTTGCTTGGCCCACAGGCCGAGGTCATACCCCTGGGGCATCTTGTCCAGCGTGCTGTTGGCCAGTGCCGTCGAGACGCCGCCCGGTTGGATGTTGACCGCGCGCAGCCCCCGCTTGGAGTACTCCAGCGCCAGCGAGTGCGTGAAACTCAGGATGCCGCCCTTGCTGGCGGCGTAGGCGGCCATGTAGGGATGGGCGAACGATGCCGCGGTGGAGGTGAAGTTCACCACCACGCCGCGCCCGGATTCAAGCAGCGCCGGTAGCGCCTGCCGCGTCATCAGGAACGTGCCGGTCAGATTGACCGCTAGCGTCCGGTTCCAATCGGCCAGGGTGGTCTCATGAGTGTGCGAACAGGTCTGCACGGCAGCGACATTCACCAGTACCTCGAGGCCGCCCAAGTCGGCTACCGCGGTATCGACGGCGGCGATGACGTCCTCCTCGACCGAGATGTCCAGAACGGCGGTGGTGAGGCGATTGCCGCTGCCCGCGTCGTCGGCGGCGGCCGCCGTGCGGGTCAACCCGTCCGCGACGATGTCGTAGGCCACGACGGTGGCCCCCTCGTCGAGCAGGCGCGCCACCGTGGCCTGCCCGATGCCGGAGCCGGCGCCCGTGACGATGACCCGCCGATCGGCGAAACGATCCATCAGTGCGGCCCTTTTCGTCATGCCGGCTGGAAGGCGCTGACCGGGGCGTCCTCCGGGTACACGGCAGGGCCGCCCAGGTCGTAGGCGGCGTTGAGCGCGCTGATGAACGCCGGATCGTGCAGCGGTTCACTGGGGATGTCGAGCGTGACGCCCTTGGTCTTGAGGTCGTCGACCATGATGTCGATGGCCTTCGCGACGGTCAGGTCATCCGAACCGTCCATGTTCTTTTTCAGCTCGTCGTAGTCGGCGAACACTTCGGCCGACCAGTGCACCAGGAACCGGAGTTCGTCGGTGTGATGCCGGGCGATCACGTCCGCGCCGTTCTTCAGCAACCAATGCTCGCGGCTGGCGGGGTCCCCGGCGAACACGGTGTCGAAGCCCAGGCCTGCCGGAACCTGTTGATCCAGAGGGCCATTCGCCTCACCACGGTGCACCATCATCTCGTTTTGCACCACCACGCCGCGGTTGTTGATCGGGGGCAGGATGCGTTGCGGCGCTTTGAGCGGTCCGTGCGGCCAGTACGTGAAGCCGCTGCCGGCGTCGAGGGAGAACCAGGTGATGACCTGTGCCATCTTGATCAGGTAGTCGCCGAACAGACCCGACTTACCCATGACGCTGGTCAGCCATGTCGGGGCGTTTTCGTGGCGCACGCCGCGGAAGCTCGGCGAATCCAGGTGGCCGGGATCGCGGTTGGCGCACGGGCCATTGATGTTGAACAGCATCAACTGTGGCTTGGCGTATTCGGCGTTCCAGTAGCTCTTGGCCATCTCCAGGAACCGCTCGTTGTAGAAGCAGTCGTGCAGTTGCGGGTAGAGCACCGCGCCGCAGTTGGCGAGGTAACCGCGGAACGTCGGCGTCAGGAACAAATCGAGCGAGGGGGTGAACCCTTCGGGAAACATGCCGCTCATCGTCGCCATCAACTCGTCGGCCGACGCGAAGTGCTGGGCGATGATCAGTCGCCAGGGGCCTTCGGTGCGCACCACGTCGAGTAGGCGCTCACGCTGGTCGTCGGTGTACACGTTGTCGATCTCGCGGGGCGGCGCCGCCGGCCGCAACACGTCGGAAAGCTCCATCCGGCGCTCGTCGGTGAGCATCAGCTGTCTCCTTTACGGTCAGGGTCGGTTGATTGTGCGCAGCGCTATCGCGATGCGGCGGACCGCTGTCCGGTGATCGGGACGTCAAACCGAAGCGGATTCGCGAACTTGGCCCGCAGCAGCGCTCCAATCTCCGCGACGGCCAGCCGGCCCCGCGCGGTCGCGTCCGAGCGCATCAGAAAGCCGTGGTACATGCCGGGATAACGAGTGACGGTGGTCTGCACGCCGGCGTCGCGGAGCCGGTCCGCGTAGCGCTCACCCCAGTCCCGGATGGGGTCACAGCCTCCGGTGACCACGATCGCCGGCGGTAGGCCCGAGAGGTCGGCCGCATACGCCGGGACCAGATACGGGTCGGTGGGCGGCCCGGCACCGGCGTCGACCAGCTCGTGCATGTAGTCGATGTCGTCGCGGGTGAGCAGCGGCGCGTCGGGCATCGAAGTGGCTGAGGCAACGGTCATGTCGCGGTCCAAGCCGGGATACAGCAGCGCCTGCGCGCAGATGGGCGGTCCGTGGCGATCGCGCGCGGCCAAGGCGACCGCCGCCGCGAGCGAGCCACCGGCACTGTCGCCGATCACCGCGAGCCGGTCGGCGTCGACGCGCAATTCGCCGGCGTTGCGCGACACCCACTCGGTGGCGGCGTAGGCGTCGTCGAACTGCGCGGGCGGCGCTGCCTCCGGGGCCAGCCGATAGTCCACGGCCACGACGGTGGCCGCTGACGCCGCGGCGAGCTCACGCGCCAGCGGCTCGAACGAGTGGTTGGATCCCATCACCAGTCCGCCCCCGTGCAGATACACCAAGACCGGCGCGTCGGAAACCGTTGTGGGACGGTAGATCCGGACGGGGATGCCACCGGCGGCGCCCGGCGCGAGCGTCTCGGTGACGCCGGCCATCTCGGGCATCGTCTCGGGCAGCGGCGCGGACTCCAGCCCGGCACGCACCGCCGCCAGACCCCGTTGCCGCATCGAAGCGATCTCGCCGAACGAGGCGACCCGGGCGGCCGCGTCGGGATCCAGTGCGTAGCAGGTCATGTCGTCGTCACGTCAGGGCGCCTCGGTGCTGAACCGCGTCTCGGTTCGCAGTCGTGGGGGCCGTTGCGCGGCAAGTACGTTGGCCCGCTCGGCCATCGCCGCACCGACGCTGTCCGGATGGGTGTGCAGGTAGAACCGGCCCTGCGCGGATTGCCGAAAGATCGCCTCGGCGGCCTCCAGCGGATCCATGGACGCGGCCTTGATACCGAGCATGCTCGACCGGTGGGTTTCGGCGGCGGCCGCGTCACTGGCCGCCCCCGGATCGACGCCGCCGGCGGACTCGAAGATGTTGGAGCGCACCGGCCCGGGCAGCACGGCCTGGACCTGAATGTGATGGTCGTGCCCGGTGGCCTGCACCTCGAGATGCAGGCACTCGGTCAAGGACAGCACCGCGTGCTTGCTCACGATGTAGGGCGCCTGCAGCGGCATCGCCACCACCGCGCCCACCGATGCGATGTTCCACACCCAGGCCTGTTCGTCGGCGGCCATCATCTTGGGCAGAAACGCGCGCACGCCGTAGAAGACACCGCTGACGTTGACGTCCATCACGCGCTGCCAGTTGGTCACCGGGGTGTCCCACAGGTAGCCGAACTGTTCGATGCCCGCGTTGTTCACCAGCAGGCGCACCGGACCGACGTCGCGATAGGTGCGGTCGGCGAGGTCCTGCACGGCGCCGGGATCGCGCACGTCGCAGATGACGTCGTGGGCCGCGCCGCCTCCCGCGGACAGTTCGTCGCGCAGCGCGGCGACGGCGTTCCCGTCGATGTCGGCCAGCACCACCGTCATGCCCAGCCGGCGGGCGTACCGGGCCAGGCCGGCGCCGATACCGGATCCGGCACCGGTGATCACCGCGATTCCGCCCCCGAAGGCCCGCTGTGCGTTCATTGCTATGAGCCGGTGCGGCTTTCGGCGTGCAGTTCCGCGAGGAGCACCGAGTTGGTGGCGTCCAGAATCACGTCCATCTCGCTGAACTGAAGCCCGTCGGCGCCGCGCCGGACGCCGACGTTGACCACCCCGCTGGACACCGCGAACGGCACGAAGTCGGCGATCTGGTTGACGAAGATGTAGAACCGGGCGCGGGTGACATCCCCGTCAGAGCCGGTGCGGTGCAGGTTGGTGGCGTGGTGGCGCAACGGGTACGGGCTCTGCTTGCGGTGCTCCGACAGCCATTCCAGCACCGCGTCGCGACCGGTGAGCTCCGGTGACATCAGTTCTTCGAAAGGGCTTGCGCCGGAATCGCTTCGGGTCAGGTAGCGCACGTCCTCGGCGTAGCTCGCCGCCAGCGCGTCGTAGTCGGCCTCGTCGTAGTGGTACCAGAAGGACGCGATGAACTCCTGCAATTCCGGCAGCGTGATGTCGTTGCTCATGGCGTCAGTCAACTCCGGGACGCCCTCGCCGACACCTCGGATGCCCGGTCAGTGGAACACGGTGTGGGGTTCAGCCGGTGATGAGGCCCCACAGGTCACCGGCGCTCGCGTACAGCGCGGCGTCGGTGACCTGTTCGTCCCAATACCGCAGCGAGCCGAACTCCGAACGCCAGGCCAGCGCCGCCCGGGTGAATTCGTGCAGGCGGTGCTCACGGGTGGTGCCGATCGCACCGTGTACCTGGTGGGCGTTGCGCACCACCACCGACGTCGCGTGGCCGGCGCACGACCGCGCCGCGGCGACAAGGAAATTCAGGTTGGGTGTCGACCATGCACCGACGACCGCGGCGTGCAGCGCGGCCTCGGTCGCCGCTCGGGCGAGCGCGGCCTCCGCGGCGATATCGGCGATGAGGTTCTGCACGGCCTGGAATTTGGACAGGGGGCGGCCGAACTGGACCCGTGCCCTCACGTGCTCGACGCACATCTGCAGGATCCGGTCCAAGGCGGCACTGACTTGGATGGACCGCACCAGGGCGCCTTTCAGCCGCAGCTGGGTGAGCACGGCCGCGGTGACGGGGACGCCGCGCAGGCTCGCCGGGTCGGCGACCACCGTGTCGCGAGGCTCGCCGATCAGGTTGGTGCCCGGGGTGATCGTGAGTCGGCCGGCGGCGACGTCGGCGACGTGGCGTCCACCCTCGGCTCGCCAGACGACCACGATCCGGTCGGCCGAGGCGGCCCACGGCACCTCGGTCGCGCCGCCCTGGTTGTCGAGCACACACACGGTCCGAACCGCGCCGTCGGTGGGTATTCCGCTGGTTTCCAGCAGCCAGCATGCTAATAAATCGTGTTCTGCCAACGGGATTCGGACACCGTGCTCAACCGCCGCGGCCAGGAGTTCGGCCGCTTCATACCAGCCGGCCCCGCTGCCGCCGCGCTGCTCCGGACCGGTCAGGCGTACCAGGCCGAGCTCGTCGAGGTGCCGCCACAGGTCCGGATCCCGCCGGATCGGTGTGGTGGGCGGATGCTTGTCACGATGACCGGCGAAGACCGCGCGCATCATGTCGACGAGTGCCCCGTCGACCGGCGGCCCGGCGCTCATCGCATGCCCAATCCGCGCGCGATGACGCCGCGCAGGATCTCGTTGGTGCCGCCGCGCAGCGTGAAGCCGGGCCGCTGATCCACGGACTGGCGGGCCAGGTGGGCGTACAGCGGATCGGGGGAGTCCAGCGAATCCGCGAATTCCGCGATGTCGCCTTCGGTGACGGTGCCCAGCACCTTGACCACGGCGGCGGGTAGGTCCGCGGGCTCGTGTCGTTCCAGCGCACCGGCCACCGCGGTGGACATCTGATGCAGGCCGGCAACGCGCGCCACCAGTCGCCCCAGGTCCGGATCGCGGGGAATGGTGTTGGCCGCCATGCGATCCGCGCAGGCCGCCAGCAGGACAAACGTGGAAAGGAACCGCTCGGGTCCGCTGCGTTCGAAGGCGAGCTCGGAGGTCACCTGCTGCCAGCCGTTGCCGATCTCACCGAACACCATGGCGTCGGGGACGAACGCCGAATCCAGGACGACTTCGTTGAAGTGGTGGGCGCCGTTCATCGATACGATCGGCCGGATCTCGATGCCGGGCTCGCGCAGGTCGACGATGAACTGGCTCAGTCCGGCGTGCCGATGCGCCGGGTCCACCGGCGCGGTGCGTGCCAGCACGATGAACGCGTGCGCGAGGTGGGCGCCCGAAGTCCAGACCTTCGTGCCGGTCAGTGACCAGCCGCCGGCGACGCGGGTCGCGCGGGTGCGCACGCTGGCCAGATCGGAGCCCGAGTCCGGCTCACTCATCCCGATGGCGAAGTAGCACTCGCCGCGCACGATGCGGGGCAGGAACTTTCGCTTCTGTTCTTCGGTGCCGTATTTGAGCAGCGAGGGCACGATCTGGCGGTCGGCGATCCAGTGCGCGGCCACCGGCGCGCCCGCCGCGAGCAGTTCCCCGGTGACGACGAATCGCTCGATGAAAGAGCGCCCGTGGCCGCCGTATTCGGGCGGCACCGTCATGCCCAGCCAGCCACGCCCGGCGAGCGCGGCGGTGAAGGTCTCGTCCCACCCCGTCAGCCAGGCATCGACCGACGGGGTGAACGCGCCCGCCGCCAGTTGATCGGCGAGGAAGTCGCGCACCTCGTTGCGCAACTCTTCGGTCGTAGCGGCGTCGGTGCTGGCGGGTGGCACCAGACGCGGCAGAGGTGAGCTCATGTGGGCAACTGTAGTGAGCAGCGCTGCTTCGAGATCAACTGAACGCGTGCTGCTCGACACCGAAGCGCTCCCGCAGCAGCCGTTTGAGCAGTTTTCCGCTGGGGTTCTTGGGCAGCGCATCCACCAAGAAGACACGTTTGGGTGCCTTGAATCCGGCCAGGTGCGCGCGGCAGTGAGACAACAGTTCGTCCTCGGTGAGGGTGGTGCCGTCGCGCGGAACGACGGCGGCCGCCACCGCCTCCACCCACACCGGGTGGGGCAGGCCGAACACGGCGACCTCGTGGACTCCGTTGTGGCGGTACAAAACTTCCTCGACCTCGCGGCTGGCCACGTTCTCGCCACCGGTCTTGATCATGTCCTTCTTGCGGTCGACGACGTGCAGCAGTCCGTGTTCGTCGTAGTAGCCGAGGTCACCGGAGTGGAACCAGCCGGCCTTGAACGCCGCCGCGGTGCGTTCCGGGTCGTTGAGGTAGCCCGACGTCAAATGCGGGCTGCGGTGGGCGATCTCGCCGACCACCCCGGCGGGGAGGGGGTTGTCGTCGTCGTCGAGGATCACCGTTTCCACGTTGAGCACCGGCCGACCGGCCGATCCGCCGTGGGCATCCTGCTCGTCGGGACCCAAAGCGCAGGCCAGCGGGGCCATCTCGGTCTGGCCGTAGAAGTTCCACAGCCGCAGGTTGGGCAGCCGCTCGCGGATCTCGCGCAGGATTTCCGCGGGCATCGCCGAGGCGCCGTAGTAGCCCTTGCGCAGGCTGGACAGGTCCACCCGGTCGAAGACCGGTGAGCGCAGCAGCGAGATCCACACGGTCGGGGGAGCGAAATAGTTGGTGACGCGGTAGCGCTCGATCGTGCGCAGCACCGCTTCGGGATCGGGACGCGGCAGGATGATGCTGGTCGCGCCGAGGTAGACATCCGTGGCCAGGAAGTTGTCCAGCTGAGCACAGTGATACAGCGGCAGCGAATGGATTTCGACGTCGTCGTGCGACATTTCGCCGGCGACGATCGTGCTGACGTACTGCCACATCAGGCTGCGGCTGGTGTGGATGGCGGCCTTGGGGCGCGATTCGGTGCCGCTGGTGTACATCAGCCGCACGGGCTGGTCGTCGTCGATGTGCGGGTTCGGGACCGGTGCGTCGATCGTCAGCCACTGGGCGAAGTCCGCCCACCCGGGCACGCCCTCGTGTCCCTTTGGTAGCAGCGCGACTCGGGCCCTGACCACTCCGCCGCGCCGGATCGCCTGTTCGGCGGTCGGCGTCAGATCTGCTTCGACGACCAAGCCGCCGACCTGACTGTGCTCGAGGATGTAGGCGATCTCCTCGGCGGTCAGCATGAAGTTGATCGGGACCAAGACCACTCCCGCGCGCGCCGTCGCGAACGCCAGCACGGCGTACTGCCAGCAGTTGCGGGACAAGAGGCCTAATCGGCTCCCGGGCCCAAAACCGCTGTCGTGCAACGCCGCCGCGGTCCGGTCCACCAGGCCGTCGAATTCGGCGAAGGTCAGCACGACGTCGTCGTCGATGATCGCGATCTTGTGCGGGTGCCGGCGGGCCGATCGCCGGGGAATATCGCCGAGCCCGTGGCTACGTGCCCGTTCGATCATGACGTCGAGGTCATCGGACTGCATGCCGGTCACGGTAAGCGTCAACGCCCGCAACCGGGTCGTCCACGTCCCGCTGAGTAGGCAGGGGCCTCCCAAGCGGGCTGGACCGCACTGATACTCGCTGGCATGAGCACTGGTGTCCCCGTCACGACCGAGAACGCCGGATTGGCGGGCTCCGATCCCCACGACGTCGGCGAGTTGCGGGCCAACCTGCGTCAGGCCGATCCAGGGGTGCTCGTCGCCGTGTTGGCGCAGCTGACCGGGGACCCGACCGTCGCCGCTCGGTTCGGGCCGAAAATCACCCATGTGCCCAACCCGCCGGAGCAGGCGGGCGCCACCGATCCGGAGACGGCCGCTCGGCTCATCGACGAGATCGTCACCGCACTGGGGGCACCGCGCCGAGCGGGCGCGCTACCCGCCGACGACCTCGACCTGTTCGCTCGCGTGGCGCCCATCGCGCTGGGCGGAGAGGTCGGCCCGGAGTATCTCGGACTGCTCCTCGAGCAGAGCGGATTCCAGCCCTCCCAACCGGTCCTTCCGCGCACCGCGAAACTTCCGGCGGGTTTCCGGGTCGTCATCATCGGCGCGGGCATCGCCGGCATCACCGCGGCGCTCGCCTGCGCGGACGCCGGCATCGAGTACCAGATCATCGAGCGCAACGACGAGGTGGGCGGCACCTGGTACACCACCAGGTATCCCGGTATCGGGGTGGATACGCCCTCGGCGTATTACTCGCTGTCGCGCGACATCAACGGCGACTGGTCGAGCTATTACCCGCAGGGTGCGGAATATCAGGCCTACCTGGTATCGGTGGCGAACAAGAACGACCTGCGCAAGCACATCCGATTCGGCACCGTGGTCGAAGCGTTGCGGTGGGAGGAGCGACGCCGGCAATGGCAGATTCACTCCGTCGGGCCGGACGGAACATGCGACGTCGATTATGCGAACGTGGTGATTCCGGCCGCCGGCTATCTCAATCGGCCGCGCTGGCCGGATCTGGCTGGGCGCGAGACGTTTTCGGGGGTCTCCATCCATTCCGCGCAGTGGGACCCGGAGCTGGATCTCGCGGGTAAGCGGGTCGCGATCATCGGAGCCGGTTGCACCGCGGTCCAGATCGTCGATGCCTGCGTGGACCGGGTCGCGCACCTGACGGTGTTCCAACGCCAGCCGCACTGGGTCGCACCGCGGCGGCGGGCCTCCGACGACGTCCCCGCCCACCAGCGCTGGCTGTGCACCCGACTGCCGTACTACGCCAACTGGATTCGGCTCAAGTCCTACTGGGGAACATCGGACAACAACTATCCGGTCATCCTGCATGATCCGCAGTGGGCGGCCGAACACCTGTCGATTTCGCCGGCCAACGACGTGTTGCTGCAGATGTGTCTGGATTACATCGATCGCGTGTTCGGCGCGGACAGCGACCTCGCCCGCAAGGTCACGCCCGACTTCGCCCCCTACGGCAAACGGATCATCCGCGATCCCGGCGGCTACTACGGGGCGCTGGCCCGCGAGCACGTGGACGTCGAGGCCGGCGAACCGGCCCGGGTCAACGAGGCCGGAATCGTCACGGCCGACGGTCGGCAACTCGACCTGGACGTCATCGTCTACGCCACCGGCTACCACCTGGATTTCCTTTCCACCGTGGATATCCGGGGCCGCGAGGGCAAAAAGCTGACCGACGAGTGGGGCAACGCCCCCCGGGCCTATCGGGGCGGGATGGTGCCCGGATTCCCGAATTTGTTCATCTCGTCTGCCCCTAACTACAGCCCGGGACACGGCGCCGGCCACAACTTCGGTGTCGAGGTGATGGTGCATTACGTGATGGAATGCCTGCAGTTGATGGCGCTGCGGCAGGCCTCCGCCGTGGAGGTGACGCGGCGCGCCTACGAGAGCTACGTCGCGAGCGTCGATGCGGCCATGGCGGGCACCGTGTGGTGCCACACCCCGTCGGCGCACACCTACTATCGTTCGGGTGGAGGCCGGATCGTGACCGCCTTCCCATACCGCCTCGTCGACTTCTGGCGCGACCACCGTGCGCCGATCGAAGCGGATCTCGAGCTACGATGAGTGGTTTGCTCTGTGGCAAAACGGCTTTGGTGACCGGCAGTAGCCGCGGTATAGGCCGCGCGATCGCACAGCGCCTCGCCGCCGAGGGTGCCACGGTGGCGGTGACCGCACGATCGCACTCGCCGTCGCCCTCGACCCGGGCCGCCTCCACCACCGCCCTGCCCGGCACCATCGGTGAAACGGTGGCGGCCATCGAGGCCGCCGGCGGCTCGGCGTTTGCCGTCGCGGCCGACCTCGAGGACGCCGGGCAGCGTGACGGTTTGGTCGATGCGGTTCTGGACCGCACGGGTCGCATCGACATCCTGGTCAACAACGCCGGTTTCGCCGACTATGCGGTGGTCGAGGAGATGAGCTTGGAAACGTTCGATCGCACCGTCGACCACTACCTTCGCATTCCGTTCGCACTGACGAAATCGGTTGTGCCGCAGATGCGTAAGCTTGGAGCGGGCTGGGTCGTCAACATCGGGTCGGTCACCGGCGTGGCCCCGGTGCGGCCGTACCGGGAATACAACAAGACGTCTGGTGACGTCGTCTACGCCTCGATGAAGGCCGCCCTGCACCGGTTCACCCAGGGGGTGGCCGCCGAGCTGCTGGACGCCAACATCGCCGTGAATTGCGTCGGACCGTCGACGGCGGTCCGCACACCCGGTGCCGCGCAACTGATCCCGGATTCGTTCCCTACCGAACCGGTCGAGTATTTGGCCGAGACCGTGCTGGCGATGTGCCACTTGCCCGCCGCGACCCGCACGGGGTTGGTCGCGTTCAGCCTGCACTATCCCTGGTCGCAGCGGCTACCGGTGCACAGCCTGGACGGCGCGCAGGTGTTGCCGCCGTTAGAGCCGCCGGCGACCGCCAATCCGAACATCCTTCCCGCCGGGGTCTAGATCAGAATCGGGTCGGCGATGGGGCAGAAGCTGTGACAAACCCGGTCCCGGACGATCACGTCGGTGGTCTCGGGGTCGAACCAGCGGTCCACCACCGCCCAGTGCACAGGGTGCATCAGGTAAGGACCCATCACCGCCTCGACGTCGGCGAACTCCTGCTCGAACACGTGTGTCCAGCAAGACGCTCCGTGCGCCGCTCGTACCCGGCTCAGCTGCCAGGCACGGATCACCGGTAGATAGCGCGGCAACGAAGACAGCTCGCGCTCGAATTGGGCGAGGGTGGCATCGGGTGTGTCCGGCTGCACGCGCAGCAGCAGCGCCCGGTAGACCGTGCCACCCTGCTCGCCGCAGCGGGTGGGCGTGCCCCCGTAGTCGACGCCGTTGACCCGACCCACCGCGGGATCGGCCAGCACGCTAGCGAAAGCCTCTGTTGCGCAGTCACATTGGTCTTCGGTCGCGAATCGCAGGTGCACCAGGATGTCGCCTCCGTTGCGCGAGCCGGGCAGTGTCGGTTGCACCACCGAGCGCAGCGGCGTCGTCGCACGGGCGGCCGTGCGCAGCGCTTCGAGGATCCGGTCGCGATCGGCCTCGGCGACGTCGATCAGTCGCGTGAGGTTATACATCGCACAGCCCGTCGACGTCGTCGGCCCTCGCGGCGCAGGTCCGGGACCGCTCGGTGACCAATTCGTCGATGCGCGACCACCATTCGCCCAGCGTTGGATCCGGCCGGCCTTTCCACGTCATCTCCCACCATGCCCGGGCGCTGGGCAGGGTCCAGGTCGCCGTGATGACGTTGGCGTCGTCGTCGAACCAGATCGGCGGGCTCACCAGGATGTCGCGCAGCGTCATCCCCCGTGCCCGCGCGCCGGGGGCGTAGTCGGCGAGGTAGGCGTCGACGAATCGGCGAGCGCATCCGGGCCGGGTCACTACCCGGTCGATCACGAAGACTTCGCCGTCGGCCATGAGCCGACCGTATGACACCCGGGGGACGCAGCGGGGCCGGCTCCCGACCACCGGGAACCTCCGGTCAACCGTCGAAGCCGGCGCGTTACTGCCGCAGCAGATCGGCCAGCGCTGCGGCGGCCTCGTTGCGCGCCCGGTGCGCGAGGTCGAGCATCGGCATCGTCATGAACCCGTGGATGCCGCCCTCGTACCGCAATTGCCGGGTGGGGACGCCGGCCGCCTCGAGCGCGGCGCCGAAGGCCAATCCTTCGTCGCGCAGCGGGTCGTGGCCGGCGACCACCAGCACGGCGGGCGGTAGTCCGCGTAGGTCGGCGTTCAGCGGTGTGGCGTAGGGATGCGCGCGGTCTTCGCTCGACGGCACATAGCAATCCCAGTACCACCGCAGTGCCGGCTTCGGGTTGTAGTAGCCCTGGCCGAAAAGCCGGTAGGACTCGGTGTCGAAATCGGCCGCGATCACCGGGTAGATCAGCAGCTGGGCTGCCGGCATCGGGCCGCCGCGGTCGCGAGAGATGACCGTGGCCACCGCGGCCAGATTGCCGCCGGCGCTGTCGCCACCCACGACCAGACGCCCGGGATCGGATCCGAGCGCGGCGGCGTTGTCATAGGCCCAGCACGTCGCGGCGTACACGACTTCGGCCGCCGCCGGCCAGGTGTTCTCCGGGGCCAACCGATAGCCAACCGAAACCACCACGGCGGGAACAAGATTGGCGAGGCTTCGGCACAGGTCGTCGTGACTGTCCAGGTCGCAAAACACGAACCCGCCGCCGTGCGCATACACGACGACGGGCAGTGGCCCCGCCGCCTCGGGTCGGTAGCTGCGCACGGGGATGGGGCCGCCCTGACCCTCGATCGAGCGATCGGTGACCTCGGCGACCGGTTCGGGCCGCGCCGGTGGCACCAACCTGGACCGGATCAGCGCTCGGGCCTCGGCGCCGCTCATCTGGTGAACCGGTGGGAACCCACTATCCAGTTGCTCGATGATCGGGGCGATCTGCGGGTCGAGCCTCACGCGTATTGCAACGCGGGGCGCGGCGCGAGACGCAGCGGACGAAGGGGTTGCAGGGTGGGCGCGACGCGCTGCGGGCCGTCCTCGGCGTGGCGCCAGATGCCCATCGCGGTCATCCGGACCGGGGCGATCAATCGCTGGTCGAACGTCATCCGGTTCATCGGACCGCACACCGACACCGCCGCGACGGCTTCACCCGGATTGCCGATGGGCGCCGCCACACAACCGAATCCGAGCAGAGATTCCTCGCGCTCGAAGGCGACGCCGTGCGCGCGCACCCGGGACAGTTCGACCGCCAGCTGCGCGCCGGTGGCGATCGAGTACTTGGTGCTGCGGACCCGCAAGTCCACCGGGGCGTCCCCCTCGCGGTACGCCAGCATCGCCTTGCCGACGGCGGTGCAGTGCGCGGGCTGGCGGCCGCCGACCCGGGTGGGGATTGGCGCCAGCGGCGAATCGCCGATCTTGTCGAGGTAGACGACGTCGGGTCCGTCGAGGACCGCCAAATGCACGACCAACCCGGTCGCGCGGTGCAATTCACCCAGCAGCGGGGCGGCTGCGCGCACCAGGCGGTCCTGATGCACGGCGAGCGAGCCCAACTCGACCAGGCGCATGCCCAGCTCGTAATCGCGGCCGCTGCGGCGCAGCCAGCGCAGCTGCACCAGGCGTTCGAGCATTCGGTGCGCCGACGAGCGGGGCAGGCCGGTGCGCCGGACGATCTGGGCCAGCGTGAGGCGCCCGGGTCCGTCGAATGCGTCCAGGACAAGCGTGATGCGGTCGATGACCGCGGTGGGGGTTTCGGCGGGCGCTGACACTGAGCCTCCTGGCTGGCATATTCCTATTAGGAATATATGTCTACCACATGAAGGTGGTCCGCGTCACATACCTCGAGCCCGCGAGCGTAAGCCCACCGCGGAAACCCGGGCCGAAAGTCGCAGCGGGCTTACGTTCGCGGAATGGAACGGGGCGCCGCATCGCGCGTAAGCCCGGGGCGCGACAACGCGCGGGCCAGGAAGGAGAGCATGGCCTGCACGGCCTCCTCCTCGCCGTCGAGAAATGCCGCGTAGTGACCACCGGGTAACAGGGCGAGCTGGCCGCGGGAGGCCCGTTGCGCCACATGGATTGCCGGTCCGGGCGGAGCCACGCCGTCATCGCTATAGGCGACAACGAGCAGCGGACACCGAATGTGCTTGGCGTATCGGCCGGGCCGGTAGAAGCCGATGCGTACCGCCGACCGCGCGGCCACCGCTTGGCGCCATTCGGGGTAGCGGTTTCCGGGGTTGAGCGCTCGGACGTAGTTTCGCGAATCCGGTGTGGTCAACGCCGCCACGGCGCCGCGCTCACCGGCCAGCGGAACGAGCAGGGGCTGGCGCCCAAACATTCCACCGACGGTGTCGACAGTGGCGCGGCTGATCAACCTGGTGAACGCCTGAGGTGTCATGTACCGCAACGCGTTACGCATGGCATGGAGGCCGTCGACCGCGGGTGCGTGCGCTATCGCTGCGGCAACGCGGGGATGACGTGCGGCTATGACGAGTGCGTGCCCGCCGGAAGCCGAGAACCCCCATATGGCCAACTTGTCGCGGTCCACGCCCGGCAGCGTTGCGGCGAAGTCCACGGCGGCGTGGTAGTCGGCCAACTGGTCGCGGAAACGCACTAGTTGCCTTGACGTGCCGCTGCTTTCGCCGAGGCAACGGTAATCGAAGGCGAGCACGTGGTAGCCGGCGTCTTGGAAGCGCTTGGCCAGACGATCGGTCCCGGGTTCCTTGGTGACGGCCAGCCCGGCAGCCATGACCACGCACGCCCCGTTCTCGCCCGGGTAGTGCCAGGCGGCGCATTGGCCGTCGGCGCTGGGGAACATCACCTTATGGCGCTGGGTGCTAGGTGCCATGACTTTGCTCCTTTGGCATACGGGAATAGCCTGGGCTGCAACGCATTAGACCGTGGACATCCCCGCCGCGGTTGCGCTGTAAGTCCAATCCATGACGTACGCCCGAAGATACATGCAGTATGTATGTAATGCAAGCGGCTACCATAGGTCCGTCGCAGCCGGATCCCGGGATGCCCGGCAGGGGCGGGCCAGCAGGTCCAGTAGCGCTGCCGTGACTTCGTCGGGCCGCTCCTCCATGACGAAGTGGTCCGCGCCGGCAATGCGGGTCAGGGTCGCCGCCGGAATTCGCTCCGCAAGTTCTCGGCCGGTCGCAAAGGGAATAGTGCGATCCCTGTCGCCCCAGATGATCGCCGTCGGACATTGGATCCGCTCCAACCCGGCGGCCAATTCGGGCACCGCGGGCACCCGGTAATCGCGGAAAAAATCAACGAACGTTTGCCGCCCGGGCGGCGTGTCCATCCATGCCAGATACTCGGCTTCGAGGGCGTCGTCGAAGCACCCGAGCCGGCGATACGGGCGCAACGCAACGTGATGCAGCCGCCGTAGCGGAAGGTTGCGCACGACGCCGGGAGCATGAGTCACGGCCCAGCGTTGTTGAAGCAGGAAACGATAGAACATCGGTCGAAAGACGCTGTGCGCGCGTGAGTTCAGCACCGCCAGGCGCATGACTTTTTGCGGGTGGCGCAGCACATAACCCAAACCGAGGAACGCGCCGTAGTCGTGAGCGACCAGATTGAATTGCCGCAGTCCCAGCGAATTGACGAGACAATCGAGCCGTCCTACCTCGTTCTCATATGTCGCGGGCGTGTCGGGCGGATCGGAGCGCCCGAAGCCCGGCCAGTCGACGGCGACGACGCGGTGCCTTTGGGCCAACGCCGGGATCTGGTGACGCCAGCACGATGCGCTCTGGGGATAGCCATGCAGCAGCAGTACCGCCTCCCCGTCGCCGGCTTCGACGCGAAAAACACTCATCAGCGGGCCGCCTTCGTCATGGTGAGCACAACCAGTGGCGGAACGTTTGATTGATTGAACGCCGCCGCCACCAACTGTCGTCACTGCGGCTGAGGCGATCAACCGTGCGACGCGCGCATGGCCCAATCGGTGGGATGCATGTCCTGCCGGGACGCCAACCGCGTTCCGCGCACGTATGCGAAATGGCGGTGCAAAGCCGCGTTCGAACAACCTGTTTGGCAGATATTGACACGGCGCCGTTCCTGATACGAAACTGGAACCGTTCCGTTCCCGAAGGAGGCCCGTCGTGGTTGTCGACAAGGCGGTGTTGGTCACCGGGGCCGGCAGCGGAATCGGCGCGAGCACGGCGCGCGCGCTGTACCGCCGTGGCGCACGGCTTCTTCTCGTGGACGTCGATGGGCCCGCACTGCAAGCGTTGGCAGGCGAATTCGGGCCCGGCCGAAGCCTGGTTGTGCAAGGCGATGTTCGCGATCCCGACGCCATGCGAATGGCGGTCGATGCCGGCATTCGGCAGTTCGGTCGCCTTGATGCCGTCGTGGCCAACGCCGGCGTGGGTTCCTGGACGCCGGTGCTCGACATGCAGCCGGCGCAGTTCCGCCAAGTCGTCGACATCAATCTCATCGGCCTGTTCAACACCGTCGGCGCCGCATTGCCCGCACTCGTCAGCGCAAAAGGGTACGTACTGGTGGTCGCGTCGGTTGCGTCCTTCGTCGCTGCTCCAGGTCTGGCCGCATACACGGCGAGCAAGGCAGGTGCGGAGCAGTTCGCCAACGCATTGCGACTCGAGATGGCTTGGCGCGGCGTCGATGTCGGCTCGGCCCATATGTCGTGGGTCGACACCCCACTATTCCGGCGTGCCATGTCCGATTCTGCCGGCTTCGCCGCCATGCTGGCCACACTTCCGCGTCCGCTCAGGCGGACGCTGTCGGCGGATGACTGTGGGGAAAAGCTCGCCGACGCGGTGCAGCGGCGGGCTGCCCGGGTTGCCATGCCCCGCTGGGTGGCGATGGCCCGCTGGGCGAAGCCGCTGCTGTCGACCCCGCCACTGGAACGTCAATTGCGCACACGGCTGGCGCAGGTCTTGGAGGACCAAGGATGAACACCGATCTCGTTCGGGCCCGCACGGCGCTGGGCCACTACGCCAGGCTGCTGAGTCCCGACGCGCTGTCGGCCGCGCGCCTGCCGCTGCACCGCGACACCAAGATGCGGATCAAGCAACTGGGCCGGGGGAGCGGCGGGCGCCGCCGGGCGAGCCGGCAACGCATGCGCGGGCTCGTCGCCTACCCCGGCGGCGCGCTGCGCTGGCGGTCGCTGCCCAGCCCCGCCCTGCCCGGCCCGCAGGCCGCGATCGTGCGACCGATCGCCGTGGCGACCTGCGACGTGGACCGGGCAATGATGCTGGGCCGCACCCCATTTCCGCTGCCGCTGCACCTCGGCCACGAATGCGTGGCCGAAGTGGTCGACGTGGGGGACGAGGTGACCTCCGTTCGGATCGGCGACCGGGTGGTGGTGCCGTTCCAGATCAGCTGCGGGCGCTGCTCAGCCTGCCGGCGTGGCCACACCGGCAGCTGCCTGTCGGTTCCCCCGGCGTCAATGTACGGGTTCGGCATCTCCGGTGGCCTTTGGGGCGGCGCGTTGGCCGACCTGATGGCCGTTCCCTTCGCCGATGCGATGCTCGTGGCCTTGCCCGACGGCGTCGAGCCGGCCGCCGCGGCCGGGGTGGGGGACAACGTCTGCGACGCCTACCGGCAAGTCGCGCCACACCTACCCGGCCTGCTGGCCGCCGATCCCGACGCCGAGACGCTCATCGTGGGCCGCATGGGCAGCCGTGAGCCGATGACCTCCAGCGCGGTGCTGTGTACCGGACTGATCGCTCAGGCGTTGGGCGCGCGCAGAATTCACATCGTCGACGGCCGTGCGGCCGTCCGCGATCGCGCCGAGCAACTGGGTTTCCATGCGCTGGATCCGCGGCACCCCCGCGAGTGGCCGACCGCCGCGCTGACCGTCGACGCCACCGGCACCCCGAGCGGGCTCCGACAGGTACTTCGTCACACCGCGCCCGACGGCATCTGCACCTGCGTCTGGTCGCTGCACCGGCGCGCCAGCGTGCCCCTGGCCGCCTGCTACGTGCGCAACGTGACGTTGCACATCGGTCGCAGTCACGTCCGCGCCGTCATGCCTTCGGTGCTCGAACTCATGGCCGCGGGAAAGCTGCGACCCGAGCTGGTCACCACGCTCACCGCCTCGTTCGACGACGCTCCGGACGCCCTGCGCGAGCACTGCCACGGAAACGCCATCAAGGCCATCCTCACGGCCTGATGACCATGCCGCCAACGAGCACCTCAACAACCCGGATCGGGAACCCGCGTGTGTCAATATCGGGTAGTGCAGCCGTCGCGAACGTATCGAGGATCCACCCCCGGCCAACGGGCCGAGCAGCGGCGCACGCGCCTCATCGAGGCCGCCGTCGACGTGTTCGGCACGGTCGGCTACCGCGCCGCGACGGTCGACCAGGTCTGCGCCAGCGCCGGGCTGTCGAAGCGGTACTTCTACGAATCGTTTCCCGACAGCGAGACACTGTTGCTCGCCTGTTACCAGCGATGCGCCGAGGAAATACACCAGGCCATGGTGAGCGCCGTCGCCCAGGCGCCGGCGGACACCCTCGACGTTCAGTTACGGGCGGCGCTGACAGGCTATTTCGAAGCCATCGACGCCGACCAGCGGCGGGCGCGGATCACCCTGCTGGAGATCCTCGGCGTAAGCCCCGCGGTGGATGCCGCCTGGGCCGCGCAAACCCAGCGGTTCGCCGCCTCGGTGGAGACTTTGGCGGCCGCCGCCTTCACCAAGACCACACTGCCCAAGGCGCAGCGGGCCATCATCGCCGAGGAAATCATCGGCGCCATCACCACCGCCGCCACGCTCTGGCTCCTGCAGGATCGCCGGCGCCGCCGGGCGCAACTCATCAACGCCACCCACGTCCTGGTCCTCGCCGTTTTCGACCGGCTGCCGCACGCCTGACTCGCGACCGCGTCTTGCGGCCGGTGCCGGCTGCTGCTTTACTGCAAGTAAGCACTTACTTGTTAGGAGGCGCGGTGCCCGTCACGTCGCGACAGCGGATCATCGCCGAAGCGCTGCGCCTGTTCGGGCAACGCGGGTTCGCGGCCACCACGATCGCCCAGATCGAACAGGCCGCCGGGCTGTCGCCGGGCTCGGGCGCGCTGTACCGGCACTTTCGCTCCAAGGACCAACTGCTCTATGAGGCCATCGGCGAGACCCTCGCCGATCGCGACCAGTGGGCGCCGTTCTTCGAGCCCGGCTTCTCGGTACTGGAATTGCTCGACCAGGTGGCCTCCGGTGCCGGGCTGGTCGACAGGCTCGTGCTGCTCTGCCGGGTGGGGTTGGGCCGGCTGGACCACAACCGCGACGTCACCCGGATCCTGTTGCGCGACACCTCGGCCTCCCCGGAGGTCCTCGAGGTGTTCCGCCGCAACGAGTACCTGCAGGTGCTGTCGGTGATCTCCCGCGGGTTGGCCGAACTGGCCGGGCCGGACCACGGCGCACACGACTGGGACGCCGCCGCCGTCGTGGTGCTCAGCGCGGTCGCGCATTACTGGCTGATCCGCGACACGTTCGGCGGTGAACACCCGGCCGCCATCGACGAGGAGCGATACCTGCGTTCCACCGCGGAAATGATCGCTGCCCGACTGCAGTGGTCGGATCCGACGCCCAACCCCGAAGAAAGGAACAACGATGGGTAGCCACATCAGCGTGATCGGCGGTGGTCTCGGCGGCCTGACCGCCGCCATCGCATGCGCGGAAGCCGGTGTCCCGGTGCGGCTTTACGAAGCGCACGATCGCCTGGGTGGCCGCGGCCGTGCCACACCGCCGCCCTATGTCGCCCACGACGGTGCGCACGTGTTCTACGCCGATGGTCCGCACTACAAGTGGCTGAAAAAGCGCGGCTTCGTCAAACGCCTCGGGTGGCCCGGTCCGGTCGCCATGGCCGCACTGCTGCACTTTCGCGCCGACGGGCGCATCCGTGCGCTGCCGCCGCTACCGATGCTGCGCCCGCAATCGCGCAAATGGCTCACCGCGCCCGTCGACGTCGACTTCCACACCTGGGCCAGCGGGCGGTGGGGCGAAAAGACGGCCACCCAGATGGCCAACGCGATCAGCGTCGTCACCTATCACGCTGACACCGGCCAACTTTCGGCGGCGTTTGTGTGGACGCTGTTCCAACGGGTCCTCGGCCCCAACCCGCCCGCGGTGCGCTGGGTTCGTGGCGGCTGGCAAACCGTCATCGACAGGATGGCCGACCGCGCGAAGGAACTCGGCGTCGCGGTGCAGACCGCGGCGCGCATCGACACCTTGCCCGCTGGCGGCCCGGTCATCGTGGCCACCGACATCGCCGCGGCGCGTTCCCTGCTGGGGGACGAAAGTCTCAGTTGGACAAGCGGACACGCCGCGCTGCTCGACATCGCCGTCAAGGCCGGCCGCAAGGACACCAATCTGATCTTCGATCTCGACGAGGGCGGCTTCCACGAGAGCTATAGCATGCAGGACGATTCGGTGGCGCCCGCCGAAGAGGCGCTCTACCAACTGCAGATGCCCGTCCGCGCCGGCGAGTCACACGCGGACGCGCACCGGCGACTGGAAGGCCTCGCCGACCAAGCGCTGCCGAACTGGCGCGAGCGCACCACCTTTCACCGCACCGCCATCGCCAAGGGCCGCACCGGCGCCCTGGACCTGCCCGGCCAGACCTGGCGCGACCGGCCGGCCGTCTACCGCGGCGACGGCGTGTTCCTGGTCGGCGACATGGTCTCCGCGCCGGGCATGCGCGGTGAAATCTCGATTAACAGCGCCATTGCCGCCGCCGCGGCCGCCACCGCCGCGCTGACCAAGGTGCGCACGCGCGCGTCCTCGGGCCGAAGCGCACCGTGATCGGTCTCAAGGATGACTTGCATCGACAGCTGCGCGACGCGCGTGCGGCGGTGGTCTGGAAGCTCGATGGACTGTCCGAATACGACGTCCGCAGACCGATGACCCCGCACGGCACCAACCTGCTGGGCTTGGTCAAGCACCTGACCGGCTGCGAGATCGGCTATTTCGGCGATGTGTTCGCCCGGCCTTTCCCGCGTCCTCCGCTGTGGCTGAGCCGCCCGGCGGAGCCCACGGTCGACATGTGGGCGGCGCCCGACGAGAGCCGGGGTGACATCGTCGATCTGTACCGGCGGGCGTGCGCGCACTCCGATCGCACCATTGCGGCCCTTGACCTCGAGCATCCCGGTGTCGCGCCCGGCTGGCCCGAAGACCGGCGCTCGGTGACGCTCGGGCGAATCCTCGTGCACATGCTCGCCGAGACCGCCCGCCACGCGGGCCACGCTGACATCGTTCGCGAACTCGTCGACAACCAAGCCGGGTCACAGCCGGGCCGCTCCGGCCTTCCCGACGTCGACGGCCCGTATTGGGCTGCGCTGCATGGACGTATCGAGCGCGCGGCCCGCCAGGCGCAGAAGACTCAGCCTTTGGCGGCCGAGCGCCCGGCGCGCCGGCCGTAGAAGCTGCCGTCACCCAGCGAGACGCCGCTGGCGTAGCCCCAGGCGGCCAGCCCGGCCGTGCACCGGCCGGCGGCGAAGAGGCCCGGGATGGGCGCGCCGCTGACATGGAGCACCTCGGCGTCCAGCGTGGTGGCCAGCCCGCCCAGCGTGAAACCGCCGGTGTTCTCCCGCAGATCGACCGCGCCGACGGGGGAGCCGATCGGCTTGATCCACTCCGGCTTCTTGTGCAGCAGCGGATCCTCGCCGCGCGCGGCGCCCGCGTTGTAGGCGGCCACGGTCGCCTGCAGCGTCCCCGGCGGTAGCCCCATTTCGGATTCCAGGTCGGCGACGGTGTCGGCCACCCAGGTCGCCGGGCGCAGCATGAACTTCGGCGACCACGAGGCCATCGCCTCCTCCTGCGCGTCGCCGTCGATGATGAGATAGGCGACGTTGTCCTGCTGATAGAGGGTGAGCTGGCCGATCCGGCCCGGGTAGGTGTCCTCGGCGACGTAGCGCTGGCCCCGTCCGTTGACCAGGATTCCGCGCACCAGCTGCTGCGGGTCGATGAAAATCGCGACCTCGGTGGCGTCCATGTGCGCCAGGTCGGCGCCGAGTGCCTGCGCCATCCGGATCGCCTGCCCGTCATGCTGCTCGATCGAGGCAGCCGGGCGCCCGGCGATCCGCGGCGCGTAGCGCGCCACCATCGCGTCGTTGTAGGCGAAGCTGCCCGTCGCGAGCACCACGCCGTTGCGCGCCCGGATGCTCATCTCGGTGCCATACCGGCGGGCCCGGATGCCGACCACTCGGCCGTCGGACTCGGTGATCAGCCGCTGCACCCGCACGTCGTACAGCGCGCGTGCGCTTGCGGCAGTGGCGGTTTCGACGAGGGGCTTCATCAGCATGTAGCCGGCGCTGGCCTCGCCCTGCTTCTTGTTCTGCATCTGCGGGACGTGCCCGCGCGGCGCGGGGGTGGCGATGGTGTTGAAGGGAAAGGAATTTTCGCCGCCGCTGTACATCAGCCCCTGATCGCCCATCGGTTCCCAGCCGGGCTCGGAGAAGAATTCCGCCTTGAACGGCACGCCGCAGCCGACCAGCCAGTCGAAGTGGGCGACGCTGCCCGCGCAGTAGTCGGCGATCCTGTTCTCGTCGGCGCCGGGGCCCATCGCGACGTTGAGGAATGCCGCCATGTTGTCGACGGAATCGGGGAAACCGCAAGCCGTTTGGATCGGGGTACCGCCGCCGAGATAGATGAAGCCGCCGGCCATCGACGCCGCCCCGCCCCAGGAGCCGGTGCGCTCGAGCACCAGGACGTCGGCGCCGGACCGGGCCGCTTCCACCGCCGCGGCCGCACCGGCGACCCCGTAGCCGGCGATGACGACGTCGGCCTCGGCGTCCCACGAGGTGATCTTCGACGCCGCGACCGGCGTCACGTCGGAGTCGGGCGTCACAGCCGCATGGCCGCGGGCATTTCGCCGACCCACTGGTGGCCCCAGTAGCTGTCGGCGGTGATTTCCTCTGCGGTGTAATAGGTTTCGTCGACCCGCATCCCGTCGGTGCCGAATTCGATGTCCCAGTCACCGGGTGCGCGGACGTAGAACGAGACCATCTTGTCGTTGGTGTGTCGCCCCAGGGTGGACGACAGCTGGAATCCCTCGGCGTTGACCCGGTCCAGCGCCTGCCCGACGGCGTCGAGGGTGTCGACCTCCACCATGATGTGGACCAGGCGCGGGTCGCGCTGGTGTGCGGCCGGCACGATCGCCAGGCTGTGGTGTCGCTCGTTGATGCCGAGGAACCGAACCCGCACGGGCCCAAACTCTTTGGGCAACGGCACCCGGAACGCGCCACGGGCCCGGAACCCGAGGACCTCGGTGTAGAAGTCGAACAGCCCGTTGGGGTCGGTGGCCGGCACCACCACGTGGCCCATGCCCTGATCACCGGTAACGAACTTCGCGCCGAACGGCGTGACGACCGGGCTGTGGTCGAGCACCGCGCCGTGGAACACCTCCAGCGTGGTGCCGGCGGGATCTTCGAAGGTGATCACCTCTTCGACCCGGCGCGCCTCGGCGTCGTCGGGGGACAGCTGCTTGTACGCGACGCCTGCGCCGTCGAGGGTGGCCTGCACGCGCTGCAGGGCCGGGTGGTCGCGCACTTCCCAGCCGACGGTCAGCACCCGGTCGGTCTCACCGGGCACCACGATGAGCCGGGCCGCCCGCTCGTCCATCCGCAGGTACAGCGCCGAAGGATCGGGGCCCTTACCTTCGGCGAACCCCAGCACGCCGAAGGCGAACTGCCGCCAGCGGTCGATGTCATTGGTCGAAATGGTGATGTAGCCAAGGCTTTTCAGGTCGCTCACTAATGCTCCTAGATCAGGGCCCGCAGCGGACCCTCGGGCGGGTCGATGCCGATCGAGCTCAGCGCCGCCGCGTGATAGGTGGTGCCCGGGACATGGATGGCGTGCATCTGGCCGACGTGCACGTCACGCCAATATCGTTGCAGCGGCTTGTCCATCCGCGCCGCGTTGCCGCCCGAGCGGGCGAAGATCTCGTCGACCGCCGACACCGCACGCCACACCGCGCGCACCTGCGTGCGGCGCCCGGCCGCCCGATCGGCGAAGGACACCTCCTTGCCGGCCGCGACCATGTCGTAGATGCGGTCGGCGTTGGCCAGCAGCTCCTGACGCGCCGCGTTGATGTCGGCGGCCGCCTCGCCGATGGCGTGCATGACGTAGGGGTCGTCCTTGATTGCGGTGCCGGTGGCGCCGACCCGTTCGCGCTGATAATCCAGATGCGCGGCGAGTGCACCCTCCGCGATCCCGATGGTGGCCGCGGAGATGCCCAGCGGGAACATCGTCGACCACGGCATCAGGTAGAGGGGTTCGGTCATGCCGGCCTCGCGCTGGGCGGTGCCGTCCATCACCTTGGTCGCGTCCATGGTCCGGTAGCTGGGCACAAACGCGTCCTTGACGATGACGTCCTTGGAGCCGGTCCCGCGCAGCCCCACCACGTTCCACGAATCGTCGACTATCTCGTAGTCCTTGCGGGGCAAGATCATGTGCAGCATCTGCGGTGGCATCAGCGGGATGCCCTTCTCGTCGCCGAGCATTGCCCCCAGGATGATCCAGTCGCAGTGGTCGGTGCCCGAGCTGAACTGCCAGCGCCCGTTGAAGACGTAACCGCCGTCGACGGGTTTGGCCACGCCCTGCGGCGCGTAGGGGGAGGCCATCCAGGTGTCGACGTCGTCGGCCCAGATCTCGGCGGCGACTTTCGGGTCCGCGTACGCCAACTGGTAGGGGTGCACGCCGACGACGCCCACGATCCAGCCGGCCGCCGGATCCAGTGCCGCGGTGGCCATCGTCGTCTCGGCGAACTCGCGCGGGTGCACCTCGAAGCCCTGATATTGCTTGGTCTGCAGCAGCCGGATCAGGCCGGCGCCCTTCATCAGCTTGACGGTGTCGTCGGTGAGCCGCCCGATGCGTTCGGCTTCGGCGGCCTGGTCGCGCAACTGGTCCGCCATGGCCACTACCCGGTCGAGTACCCGCTCGCTCATATCGTTGTCCTTACGTGTGTGGGCTAAGCACGTGTGGGGGCTAAGTAATGGTCTACCGCAGTCGAGGCCCGTCCCAAAGGAAATCCCGATGAGCGGACACCACGGGCGTCGGAATTCGACGCGAACCTCGCCGCCGGCCACCCACGCCCGGTGGCCGGGAAAACTCGCCGCAAGCGTCCGGTGACCGGGAGGCCGCGCGGGCCGCGCCGGCCGAGGCCCTACGGTGACTCGTTGTGAATGATTCCGGCGCGCAGTCCCTCGACGTCGTCGTGGTTGGCGCGGGGTTCGCCGGCCTGTACGCGCTGCACAAACTGCGCGGGCAGGGCCTGTCGGTGCGGGTGCTGGAGGCCGCGCCCGAACTGGGCGGCACCTGGTACCACAACCGGTATCCGGGAGCGCGTTGCGACGTCGAGAGCGTCGACTACTGCTACTCGTTCTCCGACGAACTCCAGCAGGAGTGGAACTGGACCGAACGGTATGCCACCCAGGCCGAGATCCTGGCGTACCTGAACTGGGTCGCCGACAAGCTCGACCTGCGCCGCGACATCGCGTTGCGCACCCGCGTGGTGTCGGCGCACCTCGACGAGGCGGCGTTGCGCTGGACGGTCACCACCGATGCGGGACAATGCTTTTCGGCGCGGTTCGTGGTGATGGCGACGGGTCCGCTGTCGGCCGCGCTGACCCCGGACTTCCCCGACCTGGACACCTTCGCCGGCGAGCTTTACCACACCGCGCGGTGGCCGCACCGGCCCGTCGACTTCACCGGCAAACGGGTGGCGGTCATCGGCACGGGATCCTCCGGCATTCAGTCGATTCCGGTCATCGCCGAGTCCGCCGCCCACCTCTACGTCTTCCAGCGCACCCCCAACTACAGCGTCCCGGCCGGCAACAGGCCCCTGTCCGCCGCCGAGCTCGACGAGATCAAGGCCGGTTACGCGCAGCGGCGTGCGCTGTCGTGGCGCAGCGGCGGTGGCTCGCCGCATATCACCGCCCCCAGGCCGACGATGCAGTTCACCGCCGAGGAGCGGCGTGCGGCGTTCGAAAAGCGTTGGCAGCAAGGCGGCGTGCTGTTCTCCAAGACGTTCCCGGACCAGCTGACCGACCTGGAGGCCAACGACGAGGCCCGCAGGTTCTACGAGGAGAAGGTCCGGGCCGTCATCGACGATCCGGCGGTCGCCGACCTGCTGATTCCCACCGACCACCCGATCGGCACCAAACGAATCTGCACCGACAGCAACTATTTTCAGACCTTCAACCGGGCGAACGTGTCGCTGATCAGTGTCCGGGCCACCCCGATCGAATCCGTCGACGCCACCGGCATCAACACCGCCGGGGCCGATAACACCGAAGCCCATTACGACGTCGACATGGTCGTGCTGGCAACGGGTTTCGACGCGATGACCGGGGCGCTGGGCAAGATCGACATCGTCGGCCGGCGCGGCACCGCCCTGCGAGACGATTGGGCGCACGGACCCCGCACCTATCTGGGGCTGGGCGTCGACGGCTTCCCCAACCTGTTTTTGGTCTCGGGTCCGGGGGCACCCGCCGTGCTGGCGAACATGGTGCTGCACGCCGAGGCCCAGGTGAACTGGATCGCCGAGGCCATCACCCACCTGGACCGGCACGGTTACGCCGCGCTGGAAGCCACCGTGGACAGCGTGGACGAGTGGGGCGCCGAATGCGCCCGCCGGGCCGAGACCACGCTGTTCACCAAGGCCAACTCCTGGTACATGGGCGCCAACGTGCCGGGAAAGCCGCGCGGCTTCATGCTGTTCACCGGGGGCTTCGCGACATACAACGACATCTGCGCCGAGGTCGCCGGCGCCGGCTATCGCGGCTTCGATCTAATCGAACGATGACGGGGTTGCTGGACAAGGTTGTGGTGGTCACCGGTGCGGCCAAGGGGACCGGCCGGGTGCACTGTGAGCGGTTCGCCGACGAGGGTGCCGACGTGATCGCGCTCGACGCGCCCGCGGCGGCCGACGAGTTGCGCGCTACGGCAAGCCGAGTCGACGACCGCGGCCGGCGGTGCGTAACCGGCCTGGCCGACGTCAGCGAGCTCGAAGCGATGACGGCCGCCATCGACGCCGGCGTGGCCGCGTTGGGCCGGCTCGACGTCGTCGTCGCCAACGCCGGGGTCCACCTGCCCGGCGCACCGTCGTGGGAACTGGACCCCCAGGTCTGGCAGCGCACGCTCGACATCAACCTCACCGGCGTGTGGCATACCGTCCGGGCGAGCGTGCCGCACCTGGGTGATCGCGGCGGCTCGGTGGTCGTCATCAGCTCCACCAGCGGCCTGCGCGGCCTGCCCAACACCGCCCACTACACCGCCAGCAAGCACGCGGTGGTGGGATTGGCGCGCACCCTCGCGAACGAGCTCGGGCCGCGCGGCATCCGGGTCAACACCGTGCACCCCGGCCCGGTGGCCACCCCAATGGTGCTCAACGAGGCCACTTTTCGGCGGCTCCGGCCGGACCTGGACAACCCGACGGCGGCCGACGCGGCCGAGGTGCTGCAGGCGCGCAACCTGCTGCCGGTGCCGTGGGTCGAGCCCGTCGACATCGCCAACGCCGTGCTGTTTTTGGCCTCGGACGCGGCCCGCTACGTCACCGGCACGCAGCTGGTGGTCGACGCAGGCCTGACGCAGAAGACGACGTGAGCGCCACGCGCGGCGGGCGACTGCACGGCAAG
The DNA here is from genome assembly GCF_001669335.1 of Mycobacterium sp. 1245852.3. Lineage (NCBI taxonomy): Bacteria > Bacillati > Actinomycetota > Actinomycetes > Mycobacteriales > Mycobacteriaceae > Mycobacterium > Mycobacterium sp. 1245852.3. Next base: position 31,493 of record NZ_LZLL01000437.1, read on the forward strand.
GTCGCCCTGGTCACCGGAGCGGCGCGCGGGATCGGCCGCGCGCAGGCGGTGCGGTTCGCGCAGGAGGGTGCGAACATCGTGGCGCTCGACGTGTGTGGCCCGGTCGACACCGTGCGTATCCCGCACAGCACCCCCGCCGACCTCGACACCACGGCGTCGCTGGTGCGCGATGCCGGCGGGCTCGCGCACACCGAGATCGTCGACGTGCGAGACCTCGCCGGTGTGCAGGCCGCCACCGACCGCGGGGCCGAGCGGTTCGGTGGCCTCGACGCGGTCTGCGCGACCGCGGGCATCACCTCCCGCGGCATGGCGGTCGAGCTCGACGAAAACGCCTGGCGCACAATGCTCGACGTCAACCTGACCGGGGTATGGCACACCTGCCGCGCGACCGCGCCGCACCTGATCGCGCGCGGGGCGGGTTCGATGACCCTGACGAGTTCCATCGCGGGCCTGCGCGGGCTGGTCGGCGTCGCGCATTACACCGCCGCCAAGCACGGCGTGATCGGTATGATGCGCAGCCTGGCCAATGAGCTTGCGCCGCACAACGTTCGGGTCAACTGCATCAGCCCGACCAACGTCGACACGCCCATGATCCACAATGACGTGGTGGGCGCCGCATTCCGGCCCGACTTGGACCGGCCACCCACCCGCGCGGAATTCGCCGAGGCGGCCCGCTCGATGAACATGCTCGCGGTGCCCTGGGTGGACGCGGTGGACGTGGCCAACGCCGCGCTGTTTCTGGCCTCGGACGAGGCCCGTTACATCACCGCGATCGTCCTGCCCGTCGACGCCGGAGCCACCCAGCGATAAGAACTGGCTAGCCGCGCGAAAGAAAAGCCAGCACGGTGCTTTCGAACGCCGCCTTGGCCTCGATCATGGCCCAGTGCCCGGAGTTGGGGAAGATGTGCAGCTCCGCGTTGGGGATGGTGCGCATCGGGATCAGCGCCATGTCCGGCGGGCTCACCCTGTCGTCGCGGCCCCAGGTCAGCAGCGTGGGCGCGGTGAGCTTGTGCATCGTCGCCCACGGTAGCGGCCGGTCGGAGGCGTTCAGCGCGGCGTTCATCCCGGCGAATGCCGCCTTGCCGTACATGCGTCGCGCCGCGGCCAGGGTGTCCGCGTCGGTGGCCAGCTGCCAGCGTTCCTCGATCAGCTCGTCGGTGACCAGCGCCTGGTCGTAGACCATCGACTTGAGCCAGTCGACCAGCCGCTGCCGCGTGGGGTCCTCGACGAATTCCTGCAGCAGCCGAATGCCTTCGCTGGGACTGGGACTGAAGATGTTGGTGCCGATCCCGCCGATGGTCACCAGCCGGCCGACGCGGTCCGGATTGTGGGTCGCGAAGTTGATGCCGACGCCACCACCCATCGAGTTGCCGACGATGTGCACCTTGTCCACGCCGAGCGCGTCCAGGAAGGGCGCCACCGTGCCGAAGGCGGCGACCATCGGGTGGCCGCCGAAGTCGTCGCTGACCCCGAAGCCGGGGAATTCCAGGATCAGGCAGCGGAACCGCTCGGCGAAGGCGGGCAGCACGCCGCGGAAGTTGCGCCAGCCGGTGACACCGGGGCCGGAGCCGTGCAGGAACAGCAGCGCCGGCCCCGAATGGGATCCGCCGGTGTCGTAGTAGCGCAAAGCGCCCTTGTCAGTGCTGATTTCGCGCAGGTCGTGCGCCGCGACGCTCGTCGGTTCCGAAGTGTCTGCCACGGATGTCACCCTGCCATGCCGCGGCGGCGAGGATGGACGGGGTTCCGCTGACCGGGCGGATCAGACCGGGCAGATCAGGCCGGCTCGCCGCAACTCAGCAGCTCTTTGAGCGCGGCGGGAAACGCATCGGCGAGGTCCCAAAGGTCCGGAACCAGGTCCGGGCAGGAGATGATGCCGATGCCCAGCCGGCCGTTGAGCGACATCACCGTGATGTTCAGCGCGGCGCCGGCGATGATCGGGCCGAGCGGATACATCGCGTCGAGGCGGCACCCCAGGAAGTAGAGCTGTTCTTGCGGGCCGGCGACGTTCGACAGCACCAGGTTGTGCGGCGGGTTCTCGGGCAGGGGGAGTCGCGGCAGCAGCCGTCGGGCCGCACCGAACAGGGTCTGCCCGGCCACTTGCGTCCAGTCGTGCAGCAGCGTCGGGCCCAGCGCCGCGGAGTGGTCCTTCGCCGCGGCGTTTCCCTCGGCGATGCTCGCCAGCCGTTGTACGGGGTCGTCGACGTGGGTTTCGAGGCGGCAGAGCATCCAGGTCATCTGGTTGCGGCCCGTGCGGGTGGACTTGCCGCGCACCGACACCGGCACGCTCGCGACCAGGGGGACGTCGGACAGCGCGTCGCGGTCTTGGAAGTACTGCCGTAACGCCCCGGCGCACAGCGCCGTCACGACGTCGTTGACGGTGACCCCGAACCGGTTTTTGACGGTTTTGACGTCCTCGAGGTCCACGTTGGTCAGCGCCACGTTGCGGCGCCGGGTGAACGAGCCGTTGAACGCGGTCGGCGGCGCCGCGAACGGGGCCGCCATCGTCTGGCCGCCGCCGCGGGCGCGCAGCACCGTCTCCGCCACGGTCAGCGCCGTGGCCGGCAGGACTCGGGCCAGCCGCCACGGCCGCAACGCCGCCCCGATCAGCCCGCTCGCGGCGATCTGTAGTGGATTCGCCGCGCCGGCGCGCTCGGCCGGTTCCGGCGGCGGGGCGTCGGGCACGTCGCTGCACAACTGCGAGAGCAGGTGGGCGCCGCCCACGCCGTCGACCACCGCGTGGTGGACCTTGAGGACGACGGACAGTGCGTCCGTGCCGTGCAGGCCTTCGATCACCCACATCTCCCACAGCGGCCGGTCGCGATCGAGCGGCAGGCCGCGATGTGGCCGCAGATGTCCGCTAATTCTTTCGGGCCTCCCGGCGACGGCAGGGCCACGCGGTGCAGGTGGCGAGCCGTGTCGAACCGGTCGTCGTCGACCCACACGGGGTGGTCGAGGTTCAGTTGGTTGTCGGCCAGCTTGAGGCGGAATTCGGGCACCGCATCAAGCCGCTCGCGCAGCGCCGCACTGAAGCGATCAAAGGTGTAGCCGCCGGGCATCGTCGACGGGTCCAACTCCAGCACGCAGCAAACATTCAAAGGCTGCGTCGGCGATTCCAGGTGCAGAAAGAATGCGTCCAATCCGCTGAGTCGTTGCATCGTTGCTCGTCTCGGTTGTGCGGCCATGACCGCTGGTCACCTGACCCACGGTCATTCCCGGAGCTCCGCAAGCGCGCTCAATCGGGAGACCGCAATCTTTTGGTGTGTGACTTCTAGCTGTAGCCGTTGAGGGGCTTGGGGCAAACATTTCGTCAAGACATTTAACGAAATCGCCACCGCGGGCGCCCGGCGCGCCGACGGGCGTGGAGATTATGCGCTGGTCGACTGGCGGGCGGTGAGCAGGTGGTCGACGGAGTAGCGGTTGTGCCCGCGGAACGCAATCACGCCGACGAGAAAGAGCGCGTGCACGAGTTGGTCGCCGATCACGTTGAAGTGCTCGATCGACGTGGCGCCCAGGACCAGACCGACCATCACCAGTGCGCCGGCGATGGCGGCCGTCCGGGTCAGCACACCGGCCAGCAACAGCGCTCCGATGGTCAGCTCCGCGAACGGCAGCGCGTAACCGCATCCCGAGACCGCGACGGCGGGCAGCATCGACTTCGTGAACTCACTCATCAGCTGGGCGTGAAACGCGCCCAGCTTCGGCAACCGGACCAGGCCGTGGCCGAACAGGCTGGCCCCGATGCTCAGCCGAACCAGCTGTTCGGCCACGGCCCGGTCGGTGTCGGATGTCCCCATGGTCGATCCTTTCTCGGTGGTCGTGGCGCGGAAACGTCACGCGAACAACAGGTTTCGCGGGGCCAGCGATCGCGGTGCCGCTAGGGCCGGCGGGCCATTGCGGAGTCGGGAGCCGCCCAGTCGGTCGAGACCTTGCGGTGCTTGATCAGCCAGGCGCCACCGTCGGGAACCAGGATGTCGCGGTACCGGCCGTAGTGGTCCAGGCCGATGTGGGTGACCACGGTGAAGTAGCAGTCGACCCGGGCGCGGTCGGGTGTCACCTCGGTGAACAACACGTTTGCGACGTTATGGCGCACAATCGGTTTGACGTCGGTGTCGACGGCGATCCGGCCCGTGACGCCGCCCAGGAAGGCCGCGATGTCCGACCGCCCGTGCAGTGGCTCGAAACCCCGGATCTCGAGGACGCCGTCGGCGCAGAACGTCGCCGCCAGGTCGTCGAGGCGGCCGGCGTCGCCGGACCAGTTGTAGCGCGCCAGGGTATCCCGAATCCGCTCGCGGGCGACCAGTTCCCACATCTGCACCGTCACGACTCCTCGCCCCGCCGACCCTTCTGGGTCAACAGCGTAGGCGTATTGCACGGTCTGGCCGAAGTTTCGAGAATCCGCCCGTTGGGCAATAAGGGAGTCGATTGCACGACACGGGCGCGTGCACGCCATGGAGGGAGAACGCATGTCGGACAAGAGTGGTCCCGCGGAGGCCGTCGAGGGCATCGTCGAGGGCATCAAGGGCAAGGTCAAGGAAGTCGCCGGCGCGGTCGCCGGCCGTGACGACCTGAGGCGCGAGGGCCAGGCCCAGCAGGACAAGGCCGACGCGCAGCGTGAGGCGGCCCAGAAAGAGGCCGAGGCCGAGAGCGCCCGCAAGGCCGCCGATATCAACGAGGCTCGGCAAAAAGCCGAACAGTAGCGACGTCTGAGGGTGGCCCGGTCACAGGCGTGGCCGGGCCGCCGCGTGTGAGCAGCCGATTGGGAATGAAATTCCGCGCCTGGCTGTATAACCACGCATGAAGCTCAACGATGCCGCGCGCGGCCTCATCGGCAAGGGCGCCGATGCGACCCTGGTCACGATCAATCCGGATGGCAGCCCCCAGGTGAGCGTGGTCTGGGTGGCGCTGCGGTCGACACCGGACGGTGACGAACTCGTCAGCGCCCACCTTTCGGAACACAAGAAGGTCCGCAACGTGCGCAGGGATCCCCGGGTGGCCGTGACGATCGTGTCGCTGGACGCTGCGGGGCAGGGGATGCGGCCCTACCTGTCCATCGCGGGCACCGCCCGGATCACCGAGGGCGGCGCCCCCGAACTGCTGACGGAGCTCAACCCGGTGCTGGGTGATCCGAACGCGAAGTTTCCACCGGACAACGCGCCGCCCGGCTACCTCACCCACATCCGTATCGACAGGGTCGGTGGCATCGGGCCCTGGACGGCCTGACCCCGCACATTCTTCACTTCCGCTACCCGCGGTAGCGGAATACAGTGGGTGGATGAAACCCGGCGAGGACGGTACCCACCTGCGCACGTGTCCGTTGTGTGAAGCCATGTGCGGCTTGGCGATTGACGTCAAGGACGGCCACGTCACCGGCATTCGCGGCAACCGTGACGACGTGTGGAGCCGCGGGCATCTGTGCCCAAAGGGCACCTCGCTTGCGGCGCTGCACGACGATCCGGACCGCATCCGCGCGCCGATGATCAAGGTCGACGGCCAGTGGCGGGAAGTCAGCTGGGACGCGGCGTTTCGCCGTTGCACCGAGTTGCTGACCCCGGTGATCGAGAAGTACGGCATCGGCGCGGTGACCGCCTACACCGGCAACCCGCTGGCGCACTCGTTCTCGCTGGCCCGCTATGCCGGCGTGCTGATGGGGATGTCGGGCATGCCGGTCACCTATTCGCCGGGGACGGTCGACCAATGGCCGAAGAACCTGTCGTCGCATCTGATGTACGGGCTGTGGTGGAACTTCCCGGTGCCCGACATCGAACGCACCGACCTGCTGGTGATCATGGGCGCCAACCCGGCGGCATCGCAGGGTTCACTGTTGGCCGCACCCAACGTGATGGGCCTGATCGATGGGATTCGCAAGCGCGGCAAGGTGATTGTGATCGACCCCGTGCGCACCCTGACCGCCGCGCGCGCCGACGAGTGGCTGCCCATCGTGCCCGGAACCGACGCGGCGCTGTTGCTGGCCGTCGCGCACACGCTCTTCGACGAGGGGCTGATCAATCCCGGTCCCCATGTCGACGGTGTCGACACCATGCGGGCGGCCGCGGCGGAGTGGGCGCCGGAGCGGGTCAGTGCCGTCACGGGCATCGGTGAGGACCGCATCCGCCGGCTGGCCCGCGAGCTCGCGGGTACGGAGAGATCGGTGGTCTACGGCCGAATCGGCCTGTGCAACCAGGAGTTCGGCAGCCTCGCCAGCTGGCTGGTCGACGTCATCAACATCCTCACCGGCCATTTCGACACCCCGGGCGGGGCGATGTTCCCCGCTCCGGCGGCCTGGTCCATCACCACCGCACCGCTGCCCGGATTGGAAGACGGCGCACCGGAATTCGGTCGCTGGCACACCCGGGTGCGCGGCGCCAAGGAGGTGCTCGGTCAGGCACCGGTGTCGTGCATGGCCGAGGAGATCGCCACACCGGGCGATGGGCAACTCAAGGCGCTGATCACGGTGGCGGGCAATCCGGTGTTGTCCACCCCCGCCGGCGACAAGCTCGACGAAGTGCTGCCGATGCTGGAAGCGATGATCTCCGTTGATCTTTGGCTGAACGAGACGACGCGGCACGCCGACGTGCTCCTGCCCGGGCTGTCCCCGCTCGAGCAGCCGCACCACGACGATCTGATCCTGCTCTTCGCCATCCACAGCATCGCGAATTATTCGGCCCCGGTGTTCGCTCCGGGCGATCGCCCGCACGAGTGGGAGATTTTGATCCGGCTGACCGGCCTGTGTACCGGCACCCCGGCCGAGGACGTGGACGTCGCGGCGATCGACGACGGCTTCTTCGACTACCTGGCCTTCACCCGCGGCCTCGACGGGGCGCAGATCCGCAAGCTCTACGAGCACGGGGGACCCGAGCGAATGCTGGACCTCACCCTGCGAACGGGGCCGTTCGGCGACCGGTACGGCAAGAATCCGGGTGGACTCACGCTGGACCTGCTCAAGGCCAACCCAAACGGAATCGACTTCGGACCCATGGTGCCGCAGCTGCCCGACCTGCTCGCCACCTCCGACAAGAAGATCCGTCTCGCCCCGCAATACCTGCTCGACGACCTGCCGCGGCTGGCCGCCCGCATGCAGCGGCCCGCCGAACCGCTCGTCCTGGTGAGTCGCCGCCACCTGCGATCGAACAACACCTGGCTACACAACGTGCCGGCGCTGATGAAGGGAAAGGACCGGTGCACGTTGCTGATCCATCCCGACGACGCGGCCCGGTGCGGCATCGCCGACAGCGACATCGTGACGGTGAAATCGGAGGCCGGTGAGATCACGGTGCCCGTCGAGGTCACGGACTCCATCAAGCCCGGTGTCGTCTCGATGCCGCATGGCTGGGGGCACGGCAAGCCGGGCACCCGGATGTCGGTGGCCAACAACTCACCCGGCGTGAACACCAATGTGCTCTCCCCGCCGACGTTCATCGACGAGCCCTCCGGCAACGGTGTGCTCAACGGCATCCCGGTCACGATCATCGACGGTCAAGCGCGATTCCGGCCCGCGCCAACCTGACCGTCTCCTGGTTAACGGGCGATGTCGCGCTGTGGTTCACCTCACCCCGGCACCGATCCGGTGAACCATATGCGGGGTGGGCGTCGTCCGCATAGGCATGACTACAACAACGTATTCCACTTCCGCGCATCGGGACGCGGGCCGAGGGTGCGGCGCTCCCCGGATCGCCGGTACCGCGGTGGCTTTCACGCCGCACCGTTACAACCAAGACGAGGTGGCGCGCGAACTCACCGAGTTCACCGATCCGGCATTCGTGCGCTTCGCCCAGACCGCCGGCGTCGACCAGCGCAGCCTCGCGCTGCCGCTGGCGCGGTATCCGCGCCTGAGCGGATTCACCGAGGCCAACGACGCCTACCTCGAAGTCGCCGTCAATCTCGGTGAGCGGGCGGTCAATTCGGCGCTCGAGGACGCCGGCGTGGCCGCTCACGAGGTCGACTGCATCGTGGTGGTCTCCAGCACCGGAATCGCCGTGCCCACCATCGACGCACGACTGATGACGCGAATCGGGCTGCGGCCCGACGTCAAGCGCGTCCCGCTGTTCGGGCTCGGCTGCGTGGCCGGCGCCGCCGGCATGGCGCGGGTGCACGACTACTTGCACGGTTACCCCGGCCACGTGGCGGTGCTGCTGTCGGTCGAATTGTGCTCGCTCACTTTGCAGCGCGACGACACCTCGATTCCTGCCCTCATCGGCGTCTCGCTGTTCGGCGACGGCGCCGCCGAGGTCGTCGTGGCTGGGGGAGACCGAATTCCGTTGGGGGACAGCGCTACCGGTCCGCACATTCTGGCGACCCGCAGCCGGGTCATCCCGGATTCCGTTGACGTGATGGGCTGGAACGTCGGTTCGAGCGGTTTCCAGCTGGTGATGTCGCGCGAGGTCCCGAAAATGGCCGACGACTACCTGCGCGACGAGGTCGACGCGTTCCTGGCCGGCCACGGGCTGACGGTCGCCGACATCTCGGCGTGGGTCTGTCATCCCGGGGGTCCGAAGGTCCTCGAATCGATCGAGAACGCGCTCGGCCTGCCGGCCGACGCGCTGGCTCACAGTCGAAACTCCATGCGGGAGAACGGGAACGTATCGTCGGTCTCCGTGCTGGACGTGCTGCGCCGCACGGTTGCGCAGCCGCCGCGCGACGGCGCCTTCGGCGTGATGCTGGCGATGGGCCCGGGCTTCTGCTTCGAGCTGCTGCTGCTGCAGTGGTGACGGGGGGCAACGCGATGTACTACTACCTTTTCATTCTGGCCATCGGCGCCGAACGTCTCGTCGAGTTGATGATCGCCCGGCGAAACGCCAGGTGGTCAATGTCGCACGGCGGCAAGGAGTTCGGGCGCGATCACTACCCGGCGATGGTCAGCATGCATGCCCTGCTGCTGATTTCGC
>NZ_LZLL01000438.1:0-1104 GCF_001669335.1 Mycobacterium sp. 1245852.3
ACCGGATCGGTTGTTGGCCACGGTGATCGGGGCCGTCCAGTCGATCGGGCGCCGGCCCCGCCGCCACAACACCGCCCCCGCCGCCGGAGGGCGGCGGAGCGACCGCCGCGTCGAACGGGCCGCCGGATCCGCAGACCGAAGACGAACCCGCGGTGCCGCCGCTCCCCCCGGGGGCGCCCGACGGCGTGGTGGGCGTGGCCCCGCACGCGACCATCATCTCGATCCGGCAGTCCTCACGAGCCTTCGAGCCGGTGAACCCGCCGCCGGGAGACCCCTACTCGGACGAGAAGGTCAAGGCCGGAACGCTGAATTCGGTTGCGCGCGCGGTCGTTCACGCCGCCAACATGGGGGCCAAGGTGATCAACATTTCCGTCACCGCGTGCCTGCCCGCGGCGGCCCCGGCCGATCAGCGGGCCCTCGGTGCGGCGCTGTGGTACGCGGCCACCGCGAAGGACGCCGTGATCGTGGCGGCCGCCGGCAACGACGGCGAAGCGGGCTGCAACAACAACCCGACGTATGACCCATTGGACCCGTCCGATCCGCGGGACTGGCACGAGGTCAAGATCGTCTCGGCGCCGTCGTGGTTCTCCGATTACGTCCTGTCGGTGGGAGCGGTCGACAGCAGCGGTGCCCCGCTCGACAAGAGCATGACCGGTCCGTGGGTCGGCGTGGCGGCCCCCGGGACCCACATCATGGGCCTCTCACCGCAGGGCGGCGGCCCGGTGAATGCCTACCCGCCGTCGAGACCGGGCGAGAAGAACATGCCGTTCTGGGGCACTAGTTTCTCGGCGGCCTACGTCAGCGGCGTCGCGGCGCTGGTGCGCGCGAAATTCCCCGAACTCAGCGCGCATCAGGTAATCAACCGGATCGTGCAGTCCGCGCACAATCCGCCTGCGGGCGTGGACAACAAGGTCGGATACGGGATGGTGGATCCGGTCGCCGCCTTGACCTTCAACATCCCGCCCGGCGATCGGATGGCTCCCGGCGCGCAAAGCCGGGTCATCACCCCGGCCCCGCCGCCACAACACCGGTCAGGTCGGGCCTCATCGGGCCCTCCGCAACCGGGCCGCGATCGCGAACACGAGCACGCCGGCGGCCATGGTC
>NZ_LZLL01000439.1:0-947 GCF_001669335.1 Mycobacterium sp. 1245852.3
TTCATCGCGAAGCGCGCGATGGGTCCGGGCAATAGCGGGATCAACCGTCCGTTGGGCCGTACCGGGTAGTAGTGCAGCGTGGCCAACGGAAGCCCGTGGTGTTCAGCGACATTGGCCGCGATCTCCTGGTAAGTCTGACCGGCGAGCACCAGGTCGGCTCCGTCCGCCAGTGACGTCAGTGTCTCGTTCATCTGCACCCAGGCCCCAGTGCTGACTTTCCACAGCTCGCGTCCCCACTCCGATAGGTCACGCATTCTCCAGAACGTGCTGAACACGGAGGTAAAAAAGTTGCGGAACACGTCCAGCCATACCCGTGTCTCCGCTCCGTAGGGCACCGCGGTAAGCCCGGCCGATTCCGCGAAGTCAACCAGGTCGGGCGGGACCGCGATGCACACGTCGTGCCCTCGGCGCTGCAGCTCACGGCCGACTACAACCGACGGCTCGATATCGCCTCGAGTCCCGTAGCTCGCCAACACAAATCTCATTGCGGATCTCAAACTTTCGGTTGTCGCGCCGCCCGGCGACGTATCGTTCCCGAACCGAGCCAAATGCCGACGACGCGGGTCGACGTACCCACGGCCGGCCACAGCCCCGGTGCCCACATCTCCGGTAGAGCCAGAGCCTAGACATGGCTCCGCGGCGACGGCAGGTTTCGGCGTCCGCCGCCCACATTGCCAACGGGTTCCGTGAGTCAGCGCAACTCGCTGAACTAGCACTGGGTGTCCGGTTATGCTGCGGTCGTCTGGGCCGAGGGCGTGGGCCGCCGCTTGCAATCCGACGATGCGCCAGGGAATCGAACAGTCATGACCGCGATGAAGTTTGTGCTGGCAAATTGGGGAACGCGTGGCGAGGTCGAGCCGTACCTAACGATCGGCCGTGAATTGGTTCGCCGCGGGCATGACGTGAGTATGGCCGGCGCTCCCGAAATGGTCGATTTCGTCGTGTCA
>NZ_LZLL01000440.1:0-6817 GCF_001669335.1 Mycobacterium sp. 1245852.3
GCCGATCTCCACCCCGTTATACGTCACCTTCGAACCCGGATCCATCACCAAACCGGCCCGCGACGCAATCATCGTCAGCTGCGTCTTCTCGGTGAATGCACCGCGAAACTGGCCGTACACCAAGGCCAGAATCAGCCCGCAGACAAGCATCATGGCGAGGGCGATCCACTTGTAGGGCGGGGTTCGTTGCGAGTTGATCTGCACGGGTGAGCTGGGACCTGTTTTCGTCGACAAGACCGCCGCCACCCCTCACGTCCGCGCCGCCGCCTGCCGGCGCGGCGACAAATCCACTCCCCTGCCTTTGCCAGGGGCTTCGTAACTGTGCACTAACGAAGTCAGTGAAATGTACCGCGACGGCCGAACTTGTGCGAACCGCTGTTCACAAATTCGTCGGGCGCCGCGGTTGGCAAGATGCCGGGTCTACGCTCGATGAGAACCTCGATGAGGACAACGAAAGGTGCGCGATGCTGGCAGCGTTCGGATTCGAATCCCTGGGTGTGGTCGTCGGCGACATGTACTTCATCGACCCGTCCCCGCTCGAAGGTCAGGAGACGCCGGAGCGCGGCGTCAGGCTGGAACTGCGCCTCGTCGACCGGGCCGAGCCGCAGGGCTCGATCTACGCCGGCGTCCCGATCGCGTTCACCCGCCCGGTGTGGCGGGTCGACCTGTTCGGGTCCACCGAGAGCCCACCCGGGACCCTGGACCGCGCCCATCACCACCCGCAGTTCAACGGGTGGGAACCCAGCCGCCGGCACTTCGTCCCCGAACTGTCCGCCGACCCGCTGGCCTGGTTGACCGAGCAGCTCGCCGACCCGGCCGCCGTGCTGGCCCGCGCCGGCGTCGACGCCGACCAGGTCAGCGAGGCCGACACGGCCGGGCTCGCGGCGGCCGCTCCGGAGATCGTCGCCGCCGTGAAACGGTTGCTCGACGGGGTGCGCAACGGCGAGCTCGCCCCGGAGCCCGCCGAGCCCGTCGCCGCCGCCCGCACCGGCTGGCTCTGACGTGCGTTAGCGTCGTCGGCGTGACCCTGAAAAACATCGCCCTGACCACCCTCGACGGCCGACCGACCACGCTGGCCGAATTGTCCGACGGCGCAACGCTGGTCGTCAACGTCGCCTCCAAATGCGGGCTGACGCCGCAGTACACGGCCCTGGAAAAGCTGGCCAAGGACTATGGCGACCGGGGCCTGACGGTCGTCGGCGTCCCCTGCAACCAGTTCATGGGCCAGGAGCCGGGCACGGCCGATGAGATCCAGGAGTTCTGCTCGACGACCTACGGCGTGACGTTCCCGCTGTTGGAGAAGACCGACGTCAACGGCGACGGCCGCCACCCGCTGTACGTCGAGCTGACCAAGGCCGCCGACGCCGACGGCCAGGCCGGCGACATCCAGTGGAACTTCGAGAAGTTCCTGCTCGCACCCGACGGCGAGGTGGTGCGCCGCTTCCGGCCCCGCACCGAGCCCGACGCGCCGGAGGTCATCAGCGCCATCGAGGACGTGCTGCCCCGCTAGGCATGAAAACGGCCCCCGGAGCTGTCTCCGGGGGCCGTTTTACCTGGTAGCGGGGACAGGATTCGAACCTGCGACCTCTGGGTTATGAGCTAACCGGTCGCGGTCTCCTCCGATGCACTTGGTCTCATAGTTGCACGTCAGCGACGTTCAGCCGTCCAAGCTGTCTCGCCTCATCTCGCTTGTTTGCATCGGTTCCACCGTGTTCCGTGGCCAAATCCGTGGCCAAACGCGCCAAGTGCAGCCGGCCAGCCATCTCAAGGGCGGCGCTTCATGGATGATCGTCAGTATTCATGACGACGGACGTAGGCGGTACATCTCAACGTTTTGGAGAACGCAGAGAACCGGGGTCCGGCGAACGATGAGGCAACGACCTCACGGTAGGCATCATCCGAGCACGTCGACCTTAACGGACCGCCGGCGGACCTCGTCGTGCTCGAAGCAACGCGGCACGAGCGCGGGACTGGGCCGAAACGGCACGCTGTGTCATCGACGGGGAACTGGAATCAGTCGCTACTGACCGGATCGGTCACCAGCAGCGTGGTTCGTACTACCTCTCAATCAATCTCGCCCGTCAGGCCATCGTTGCGTTGTTCGAGATCCGCGAGGACAGCCGTGAACAGCTCATGAGGATCGACGTTTGAAGCATGCACTCGCACGATCCGCGTTGCGCCTTTCGGCTCGATCTGCACGTGCCCTTGGGGATGTAGCGAGAAGTTGTTCGCTTCTCCTGCGGCACTGACAGTGCCAATCGGCTTGTAGTTGAACCGGCCCAGTTCTTTGGGCACCGTCGACAGGATATCTAGCTCGAGGCGTTCGGCGGTTGATTCATCGGGCAAGATCACCTTCAGCGAGGTCATGCCGCCAACGCTACCGAGCACTCCATAGCGCACGTTGACTGAAGTTCCGGTTCTGTGTTCCAGCGCTGGGTCTTCGGCTTCGCCGTCAGCGCATGCACCACTGGCAATCGTCAGTCGAGTTGTCGCACCTCGTCGGTAGCGTCGCACTCATGTTCATCGAATCCTGGAACGAAGAATTCCAGGCTCACTTCGTCGTCGGCGAGCATCCCCCGCCTGTATTCGTCTACGACGTAGCTCGAGCGTTGATCGGCAACGGAGTGATCACAGCGGCCTGGACGACATACGAAGTCGGGTGCGCATCATCGGAGGGCATCGAGCGGCCCGCGACTTGGCGGTCGTGGCTGGTGCTGGATCAGTCGTCCGTCGCCCATTTCGAAGTCGCCTTCGATGCCGTCTTCTATGACGAATACCAGGAACGCGATCGCGGTTCTCAACCTGTGCCCGGCTCGGTGACGACGTGCTGGCAACGCAGCCTGGCAGACGTCGTGGGTTACCGCATCACTGGCTTCGGCCCGGTCGCCGCGGAACCGAAGCGGTGGGGCGCTCTGCACGGCGTCGAACTCATCTTCACCAATGGACAAACCATTGAGTTACCTGGCGAGCTCGGGCTACATGGGCCAGATCGACGACTTGCGAACGACTTCCACGCCGCGGTGCGGCAGGCGCGTCCGCTCTGAGCGCGCGCCGCCCCACCGACGCGCTCACGTTCTCGCCATGGCCTACCGCCGTTCCCGAAGCTGGGCGATGACCGCGTGCGCCAGGTCCGCGCCAAGGTCACCGAAGGAGCTTGCCAGCCGACGCGTCGGCACCACGAAGTCGCCGCCGGCTCTCAGTTCGACCGGTCCCGACATCGCCACCCGTCCACCGCTACGGGTCCCGACCAGTCCCGGATTGCCCTCGCCGACCCGATCGGCCCGCGACAAGCAAGCGGCCAGTGTGACCGACTCTGTCTCGGGAAGCTCCGTTGCGATGACCGCGAACAGCGAGGCCAGATCGGTCTGCAAGCTCTGCTGGTCAACCAAGGCACCGATGATGTCCATGTCCAGCGAGCGAAATGCACACACCCCCGCCGAGTGGAGCAGCGCACCTTGAAACTGCTCGACCGTGAGCTGCTCGGGAAACGACCCCGAAGACGACGTCGCCGGCGGGCGAAGCGCCCACCCGAATCCGCCGGCAGCGCCGACGACCAACTCGTCACCTTCGGCCACCCACCCCAGGTTGCGCATATCGCGTGCTACCTGCCGAGCGCGTTCTTCCAATTGCCGTAGGCTCGGCGCGCTCGTCGCGCCGACACCCACCACGTGTAATTCGCACACCGGCGCAGACACCGACGGCGGCACGAAAGTGTTCCTCTGGCCGACGAATCCGCTTGCCGGGACAGGGGTCGTGGAAAGCGCGATCTCACTCAACCATGGCACGGCGATCGGTTCGGGCGGAGCTGTGCGGGCAACCGGCCCCCGCTCGGCGTCAAGCGCTTTTAGCGCCTCACCGACAGCCTGATTGCAACTGGTCGGATCAGTGAAGGAACGCCAGAGCCGGCCGTTGATGTAATGGCCGACCTCTCCTTTGAAGTCCACCTGCGCCGGTTCGTCGTCCTCCTCCACTGACTTGTTGAACACCAAGATAGGAATGCCACGCCGACGCGCCCGGTGGAACTCCTCCGCCGTGGGCGACAGACCCGTGTCCGGGAACGGCGTCCCGTACCGCGAAGCTAGCAACAACAGGTAGACATCGGCGGCTTCTACTCCGGCCAGGCAGGCCTCACGGCTCGACCGGTCTTGAGCCTCGAAGTCCTCAAACCTCAGCGGCTCGTGATCGAACAACCTCAGAAACGGCGGTAGTGCCGCGCGCTCCTCCTTCAGTAGGTGTGTCACCGAGGAGATGAAGACCTTCATGCCGAAGCTCCTGAGTCGCCGGTCGATCAGCGGGTCGCGTGCGGAATACCGGGACCCGCCTTCGACCATATCCGCGACCACCGACGCCTGCCCCTACCAGAACCCCGCAATCCGTTAGATCAAGCTCTCCGAAGGGCTTTACAACGACGAGATGTGCCGGGCGCCTGGCCCGCACCTTAAGAAGATGCGGGGGGAACTATATGGGCAGGTAGAACCTGGGCGCCTGTCAGTTTGGCGGGTCCACGATGTTGTGGCGGCGGCGGCCGTCTGGATCTGTCCAGCTGGTCTCCATGCGTGAAATGCGCGGTCTCACAGCTGTCGCGTTGCCAAGGGCGGGCGCCGCGGCAATAAGACTGTGTGTCCGCGCTGTCAGGCTAGGGTCGGGGCGCTCTGCTGGCGAGCACGGGAGAGCAGACTGGCATGATGGACGACGCCGCCACTGATGCCTGCGCAATGCCGACAACCAATCGCGTAGACATGGCGTCGCAGTTCGGGTCGACGGCACCTGGGTGCACGACCGGGTTGAAGCGGATATCTGTTGACTAAGCATGCATCTGAATCATCTCTCTTAGAGGGCGGCATCCTGCCTGCAGTTCGTGCTGTGCCTGGTCGATGTCGAGCGCCGTAATGGCGCCGTGGAGCACCAGCCGCGCGTCGAATCCGATCGCTGCACCGGCGAGGGCGAGGGTTCGGTTTAGGCCGGCGACGCCCGCATCTCGGATCGAGATCTTGAAGCGCTGGAATTCGAGGTGCCGCCACACTGTGTAGGGCGACGTCATTTGTTCGTCGAAAGCCCAACGTGCGTGCCACCCTAAATCCCTTGTGGCAGACAGGACCTCACGTGCTTGTTCGTCCTTAAACTTATTAAGGTCGAACTCGCGGACTCTTGAATGGAGCATGACTGAGGGTGTTGATTGTTGGGCACTGACCGCAGCAAGCGTTGAAGCCACTCGGCGCAGTGTGGCACGCATAGGGCGTGGGAACCGAGTCCAGACGAGGTTGTCATGGTCTAGCTGAATGTAGTAGCAGCCCTTGTACTTTCGTCCGTCTCCGAGTTCCTCGGGCACGTACTGGAGGTACCTTCCTTTGCGTTTGTCGATGCTGCCTTGGGGGACCCAACCAGTCCGAAAGGCCACCTTCTCGCCGTCAGCATCAGAGAGTAAGTCGATTTCGTAAACCGCTGGACCACGCAACATCATGTCCGCAATCCAGCTCAAGTGGTACCGAACGGCGGTCTCGAGTCTCGAGGACGGACCGGTCGGTGAGATCAGTCCATCTGTTACCAGATCCTCGATCTGCCTGCTGTGGGGCTCTAGCGAGACGGAGAAGCCACTGTCCGGATCGTCCCCCCAGGGCAAGATTTGCTCAGTGTCTTCGGTGAACATATAGCCGTAGAAATTGCCCCATCGGGGCTGACCGCGTTGGAGGCGATTGAGACGCTTGACGAGGTTGGCGTCGTTTTCGGCGGCCTCACGGGTATAGAACTGCGTGCGGCGGTGGCTACGAAGGCCTCGATGGGGATCACGCATTTGCATCAGTCTCCGCGGGTGTCGTCAGTGGAAGGGGTGGTGGTGGTGTCCGCTTGGGTCGCTGCCTCCGCAGCGGCGCGGTCCTCCTCAAATTGAGCGAGTGTTTGTGCCAGAGCGCGAGCGCTCGGAGGAACCTTGGCGTCGTCGCCGAGTTGTGGCAGAACGTAGTGAACGAGGAACAGATCGGTTGTTTTCCAGGTGATTCCGTATGCACCAGGGGCGAAGGCAGCAACGATCGGCGCAAGCGCGGTAGTCGGCCTCGTGTGAGGATTATCAAGATCAAAGGAGTCGAAGGGATCGGTGATGCCGCGCTCTTCGAGGAACTGGACCAGCTTCTGTTCGCGTGAAGCCCGCAGGACGTAGAGGTCGTTGAGGGAGAACGCAGAGTCGACATGTGCCACGATGTCGAGAAGGCTTGGCAGGAAGTCCTCGCCGAGCTGGTCACGCCGAAAATCCCACATCGGTCGGACAGCGTCCCAGATGCCTTCGCCATTGAGTTCCTGGAGCAGGATGGCATAGCCGCTGAGCTCCATCAGCGCGACAAGTGGTTCCACCGTGTAGATGAAGCGGAGGAGGGGCAGCTGTCCGGCGACATCTGCGATCATCCGTTGGGCTGCGGATTGATTCTGATTGAACAGAGTTGTGAACCAGTTCGTGGCCCGGTCGTGGTCGCCGTCGAGGATGGCGTCGAACGTTGCATTGAAGACAAACACGTAAGCCTGCCCGTAGAGATCTGGTTGTCGCTGATCATGTGGGCCAGCAGGCAGATTCGGCAAGCAGTCGGCGATATTGCCGATCACCTGCCTACGCAGGTCGGGGTCGAGCGGTGGCGATTGCGGTGGAGTCGGCCAGTCGGGATCGTCCAATGCCGCGCTCCTCCATCGGCGCAGACCTTGGTGGGCTGTACCGATTAGTTCCTGGTGGGTGGCGATCTTGTCGATCATTTCGAGCGCAGAAAATGCCACCATGACGGCCAGCTTCCAGTCCTCAGCGGCGATCGCTGACTGCACCATCAACGAGGCTGTA
>NZ_LZLL01000441.1:0-8525 GCF_001669335.1 Mycobacterium sp. 1245852.3
AGAACACGAACCGCACCGCGTTGGTGACCGGGGCGAGCGGGCCCAGTTGCAGCGCCGTCTCCAAAACGGCGGCCACCCCGGAGCCGTCGTCGTTGATCCCGGGCCCGGCGCGGGAGCCGTCCAGGTGGGCGCCGACCACGACGACGTCGTGAGCCGAGCCGGTCTTGGTCTGCGCCACGACGTTTCGCGAAGTGATGTTGACGTTCTGCGCATCCAGCACCAGGCGTACCGGTGCCGTGGAGCCGGACAGCGCGGCGGCGCCGTAGGCGCCCAATACGGCGACCGGCACGGTCAGCTGCTTGAAGTAGCCGGGGGTGAACAGGGTGGGCGGCGCGCCCCGCCCGGTGGGCGAACTGAGCACGATCAGCGCGCTGGCGCCCTTGGCCACCGCGCTGTTCTGTTTGTCGACCACCGAACAGTGCGCGTCGTCGACGACGGCGATCGCCCCTTTGGGCAGGGGCGACGGGTAATCGGTGGCCGCGCAGCCCGAGGGCTGGGCCGGCCGGACCGGCTGGCCGGTCAGTCCGCCGGGCGGCGTTTGGACCAGCAGCGAGGCCTGGTCGACCGAATAGGTACGACCCGCAACGGTCAGCGCCGGCTTACCCAACGACACGGTGTAGAGCCGGTCGAACTGCGGCGTCTGTACGTCGAAACCCTTGTCTCGCAGTGTCTTAGCCACGTAGTCCACGGTGGCGTTGAAGCCGGGTGTGCCGTCTGCGCGGTTGCCGCCGTTGGCGTTGGCGATGTTCTGCAGGGCGCGCAGATGGGTCAGCAGGCCCTCGACGTTCACCCGTTTGGCCAAGCTGTGCGCTAGGTCCGGGGTGGCCGTCGGCTGCCCCGGCCGGGTGTCCGAACACCCGGCCACCAGCGCGGCGAGCAGCAGCAGCGTCGCGACCAGCCGGGACATCATGACTTGGCGAGCACGTGCCGGACCCGGTCCGCCATGGCGGGGACGCCGTTGTGCCCGCCGAGGTCCTGCGCGTACAGACCCATCGCGTAGGCCACACCGCCGCCGTTGATTCCCAGTGCGGTGCGGTCGATGTGGTCGAGGGTGTCGGTCTTCTGGTGGTAGTTGGGGTCGAACGGTTGATCGGCGGCGCCGCCCCACAATTTGGCCTGGTCGGCGGACATCTTCCCCTCCGCCCCCGAGAACAGGCCGCCGGCGGGGACGCCCGCCAGGGTGAACCCGTCGTAGTCCGACCGGCCGTCGAACGAGGTGTCCTGCGCGGTCTTGCCGGCCGACTTCAGGTAGGCGACCAGCGTGCGCTCGATACCGGCCGAGCCCTCGGGCACCACCGGCTGGCCGCGCGCGTCCGCGGGCAGCGATTGGTCGCCGTCGTAGGTGAAATAGCCGGGGTTCGGCGATGCGAGCATGTCGAAATTGAGGTACAGCGCAAGGTTTTTCAGCGCCGTCAGGTCCAGCGACTCGACGTAGTTGCGCGATCCGATCAGTCCGAGTTCCTCGGCACCCCAGAAGCCGAACCGCAGCGCGTTGCGCACCGGTGGTGAATTCCCCAGTCGCACAGCGGTTTCCAGCACCGCGGCCACGCCCGATCCGTTGTCGTTGATGCCCGGCCCGTCGGGAACGCTGTCCAAGTGGGCCCCGGCCATCACCACGTCGGTCGCCGACCCGGTCTTGGTCTGCGCAATCACGTTGCGGGCGCGGAAGCTTTGGACGCTCGCGTTGAGCTTGATGGTGGTGGGGCCGGGCTGGCCGCGCAGCTGCACCCCCACCGACTTGGTGACGCTCAGCACCGGAATCTTCACCTCGGTGGTCGGGCCGAGCGTGCCGCCCATCTGTTGTTCGTCGACGTTGTCGGCGATGATCATCGCCACGGCGCCGCGCTGTGCCGCGGCGTTTTCCTTCTGTGCGAACGGGCAGGTGCCGCGGTCCACCAGCACCACGGCGCCCTGCAGCGGCAGGGCGGCGTAGTCGGCGGCCGCGCAACCCAAGTTGTCCGGCGGTGCGGCGAGGAGCGGCCCGCTCACGCCGGCCGGCGGGGTGCCCAGGCTGAAGTCCAGCGCGTGCGCCTCCACCGACTTGCCGCCGACGGTGAGCTCCGGCTTCTCGGCGTGGAACACGCGCGCCGAGAATTCCGGGGTCTGCACGTCAAATCCGCTGCCGCGCAAGACGTTCACCACATAGTCGACGCTGGCCTCGTAGCCGGGCGTGCCCACCGCCCGGGTGCCGTTGTTGGCGTTGGCGATGTCTTGCAGCTTGGTCAGGTGGGCCATCATCGCGTCGGTGGTGACCTTGTCGCGCAGGCCGGCGGCGAATTCGGCCGCGCCGGGGTGCGTTTGCTGCGAGTCGGACGACCGATGCGAGCAGCCGGTCGAGAACGCGGTCAGGGCGATCACGGCCAGCATCGCCGGAATCGTCGTGGATTTGTTCACCATCGCGCCCCAGGTTAGACCGCTGCCGAACCGGCCCGGATCAGGACACGGCGGTATCAGACATGCAGTGCGCTGAAGGGCGCAAAGGGGATGTTGCGCACCACGAACCAGGCCAGCACCAGCGACAGCGTCACGGCGGCGGCCCAGCGCCGGTGCTGCCAGCTGCGGATGCGCCGGCCCACCAGGCGCCCGTAGGTCCAGGAGAAGTAGGCCCACGCCAGCAGCGCGACAGCCGCCAGGCCCAACGCGTTGAACCTGGCGGCCGCCAACAGGTTGCCGTGCAAGAGCGAATACACCATCCGCAAGCTGCCGCAGCCGGGACAGTCGATCCCCAACAACGCCTTGGTGGGGCAGACCGGCAGCGGACCGTTCGGTGTGGTCGGGTCACCCGCCCAGATGGCGGCGCACATCAGCGTCGTGGATGCGGCCACGACCAGTGGCGCACCCAAGCTCGCGTGCGCCGCCCCCCAGCGGGTCACCATGATCGAAGTCTAGAACCTTTAGAACATCGCGGCGAGTGCCGCGTTGGTGTCCGTGTTGAGCGCGCCGACCGCCATCAAAATGCCGTAGATGATGCCCACCACGATGCCAATGGCTACCGACCAGATCACCCATTTCTTGGCACTTTCGGCGGACGCGTGCGCCTCGGCATAACGTCCCTGCGCCCACAACCCATTGACCTGGCTCGACTTGACTATCGCCACGATTCCGAAGGGAAGACAGCAGAACAGGGTCGCCAGAATCGACCACACCAGATAGTTATTCGGCGCTTCGCCGGCCGGCTGCTGCGGCGGGTAACCGGGAGACGGCGGCGGGTAATTGGGCGGCGGAGGAGGGGGTTGTGTCATGGATTCTCCAGTCCAGAGAAGTTAGCTGACGTAAAGCGGTCTAACCATACCCGAGCGGACTCTGATCGGCACTAGCAATGCAAAATCTGGTTTAGGCCGGGCCGGGCGCAACGCGCCGGAGACGCCACCGCATTCACCGGGCGGCTCGATTACCGCCGGACTCAACATAATTCGCCAGCGGGCGGCGCAAGCCGCGCGGCACTATCATTTTCCTGGGCCTCTGCCCGTTGAGCCGACGAAGGATGCCTACACAGACAATTGCCTGCGGAACGTATTGCTTTACCACGACATAGACCTACTATCCGTGTTTAGAAGCCGCCGTTAAGGAGCCATTCATGTCTGATTTCAGCAACGTGCTGAGGGCAGCGGTCTTAACGGCCCTCATGGCCGGTTCGGCCTTAGCGGGCGGCGTCACTGCGAGCGCGGACCCGGCCACCACCGGCAACCCGTCGGATATCAACGCGCTTGCGGCCTCGCTGTCGAAGGGCTACGGCCTGAACAACTGCACCGCCGGAAACATCGACCGCAGCACGCAACTGGCGGTACTCACCTGCGGGCAGAGTCCCGACCCGAGCGGCCCGGTTCAGGCCAAGTACGTCCTGTTCACCAACGCCGAGAACTTGGCCACCTCGTTTAAGGCCACCATCAAAGAGGACGTCCTGACCCCCTGCGGGGACGCCGCCCAGTCGCCGTCGACCTGGCACAAGGACGGCGCCGCCGACAGCGCCGGTCAGGCGGCCTGCGGCACGTACCGCAACGGCGCCGAGATCATCTGGACCACCGACGCCAAGAACACGCTGAGCTACCTGCGCGCGTCCAACACCGACGTGGCCGCGCTCTACCGGTGGTGGCGCGCCAACGGGTGAGATTCGGCGAAGGGCCGCAACCGATTCAAGAACAGATGACCGAGAGACGTTCGCCCCTCTTTATTTCCATCAACCGCAGGGAGTCAGGAAAATGTCACATCTCAACACCGCGCTGCGAGTCGTGTCGGCCGCAGCCTTAACGGGCAGTTTGGCTTTCGCGGGTTGTGCCACCGCAAGCGCCGAACCCAACACGGGTAACGCGGCGGACCTGAACACGCTGGCCGCCTCGCTGTCGAAGGGCTACGGCCTGAACAACTGCAAGTCCCAAGAGCTGACCGAGGCCGGCGAGCTGGCCGAACTGGTGTGCGGGCAAAGCCCCGACTCCAGCGGACCGGGATCGGGTGTCTACGCGCTCTTCTCCAACAGCACGAACCTGGGCTCCGCGTTCAGTTCTACGATCAAGGACGTGTCCCTGGCCGCGTGCGGGGACGCCGGGCAGTCACCGGGAACGTGGAAGCAGAACGGCCAGACGGGCGGCCAGATCGCCTGCGGCACCTACAAGAACTACGCGACGCTGACCTGGACCACCGACGCCAAAAACGTGTTGGGACATCTCACGTCGGCCAACTCCGATGTCAACGCCCTCTACCAGTGGTGGCGCACCAACGGCTGACGCTTAGAGCGCGGCCGCGACCA
The DNA here is from genome assembly GCF_001669335.1 of Mycobacterium sp. 1245852.3. Lineage (NCBI taxonomy): Bacteria > Bacillati > Actinomycetota > Actinomycetes > Mycobacteriales > Mycobacteriaceae > Mycobacterium > Mycobacterium sp. 1245852.3. The sequence goes on from NZ_LZLL01000441.1 coordinate 4,745, forward strand.
AATCCGCTACCGCGCGCATCCCGTCGGCGTTCGGGTGCAACGGAGCGGGGCGTCCGGGCAGTGACACACCCAAGCGGGTCGGCAGCGTCGTCCAGGGCTCTGCCGACCATGCGTGGTGCTCCCGGCTGGCCGCGGCGGCGCGGATGAGTCCGCAGCCGGTCGCCGCGACGGCATCGGCCGTCATCGTCTCCAGCGCCGCGGCCACGTGGCGACCCAGGTCGGCGTCGGCGCTCGACAGCGGCGCGGCCGGCACACCCGGCGGCGGCAGCATCGTCAGGTAGTCGACGAAGAATATCCGTGCCCCCGCGCACCGGTGGCGCACTTCCCGGCCGACCGCGCACAGCGATTCAAACACCGCGTCCAAGGCCGCATCTCGCGCTTGGCGGTCCAGTAGTTCGGTGATGCGGTCCCCCAGCAACGGCAGGTGCCGCAGTGCCCGCGGCAGCGACGCCGCCATCAGCAGCGGGATGTAGCCGACGTCGTTGCCGCCGATGGTGACGGTGACCAGACTTTCGGTGCCGTCCAGCGCGGCGATTTGGGGTGGCGCCCCGCGCTGGCTTTCGGTGAGCACGTGGGCGGTGGTCGCCCCGGAGAAGGTGACGTCGACCAGGTCGTAGCCGTGACGCTGCGCGATCAGGTGGGCGTAGTTGCGTGCGGATCGACCCGACCATCGCGGAGCCCCTGCCGCGCGGGGACGGATGCCCGGGCCGGCGGCCATCGAACTGCCCAGCGCCACATAACGATTCATTGACTCAGGCTGGGGCTGGAAGCCTGCGCCCAGAACCGCTTCGGGATCCGTCCGGCACCGCGGGCCAGATACCCGGCCGTGACCGCGGCGGCCATCGCGGCGGCCATCGCCGCCGGATCGGCGGCCCGGGTCACCGCGGTCGCCAGAAGTACGGCGTCGCAACCCAATTCCATCGCCAGCGCGGCATCGCTGGCGGTTCCGATGCCGGCGTCGAGCACCACCGGAACGCCGGCCCCGGCGACGATCATCTCGATGTTGTGCGGGTTGGTGATGCCCAGGCCGGTGCCGATCGGCGAACCCAGCGGCATGACGGCCGCGCAGCCGGCGTCCTCGAGCCGGCGCGCCAGCACCGGATCGTCGTTGGTATAGGGCAGCACGACGAACCCGTCATCGACCAATTGCTCTGCGGCTCGCACCAATTCGACCGCGTCGGGCAGCAGCGTGCGTTCGTCGGCGATCACCTCGAGCTTGATCCAGTTGGTGTTCAGCGCCTCGCGCGCCAACTGTGCGGTGAGCACCGCCTCGGCCGCGCCGCGGCATCCCGCTGTGTTGGGCAGCGGCGTGATGCCCAGCCGGTTGAGCAGATCGAGCAATCCGGTGCCGCCCTCGGCGTCGACGCGGCGGATCGCGACGGTGGTCAGTTCGGTGCCCGAGGCCACCAGCGCCTCTTCGAGCACCGCCAGGTTGCTCGCGCCGCCGGTCCCCATGATGAGCCGCGACGCGAAGCTGCGGTCTCCGATGGTCAGTTTGGGCATCTCGGATTTAGCCACCTTGCACCGCCGTCACCACCTCGAGCCGGGCACCGTCGAAAAGCTCGGTGGCCCAACGGGATCGCGGCAGCACCGTGTCATCCATGGCCACGGCCACCCCGCGGTCCGGGAACCCCAGGGACTGCAGTAACGCGGCGACCGTGATGGGCGCGTCGACGTCGACCTTCTGCTCGTTGACCAGAACGATCATGGGTGTGCTCCCACCGGGGCCAGTTCGGACACGATCTGTTCTGCCGTCCAGGGCGCCAACAGGAATCCCGACCGGCCGTGGCCCGCGGCGACCAGCGTCCGCGCATCCAGGCGATGCACCAACGGCAGATTGTCCGGGGTCATCGGGCGCAGACCGGCGGCGCATTCGGCCAACTCGTATTCGCCCAGCGCCGGCAGCACCGCGCACGCGTCGTCGAGCAGGTCGCGCACCCCCGACACGACCGGGGCCGTGTCGCGCCCGTGCTCGTACTGGGTGGCGCCGACGACCACTCCGTCCGCGCGGGGCACCAGGTACACCTGCCGTCCGTGCACCCGGGCACGAATCACCCGCCGCGGCAACGGCATACAACCCTTGCGCCACCGCAGCCGCAGCACCTCGCCCTTCACCGGGCGCACCGGCAGGCCCGGCCACAACGCCGGCGCGTCGATGCCGTTGGCGATCACCACCGCGTCGGCCTCGACGCGCGACAGCTCGTGCACCGCCGGCGCCCACCGCACCCCGAGGCGCTCACACTCGGCGGCCAGCGCGTCGAGCACCGCGCGGTTGTCCACGGCCAGTTCGGTGGGCGCCCGGAAGCCGTGCCTGATGCCCTGCGCCAGCAGCGGTTCGACGTCGCGGGCCGCCGATTCCCAGACCACCGGGTGCCCCTGGCCGGACAACCAGTCCGCGACGGTGCGCAGGTCGGCGACGTCGGCGCGGTCGACGGCCACCACCAGCGACTCGCGCGCGGTGACCACCCCGGGCGGCAGCCCGTCGGTGAAACCGCCCTCGCGCCACAGCCGCAGCGATTCCAGGCCCAGCCGCAGCAACCGCTCCTCGCCGGGCCAGCCTTCGCTGTGCGGCGCCAGCATGCCGCCGGCCACCCAGGATGCGCCCTGGTGGTCGCTGCGATGCACCCGCACCGACCAGCCGGCCTGCGCGGCGCGGCGCGCCACCGCCAGCCCGATGACGCCGCCGCCGACGACGGCCAGGGACCCCAGTGGGGGTCCCGAGGGCATCCCGGTCATTCTCGAGCCTCCCTTCGCCGGCATGATCCGGATCAGGTGTGACGGTAAGGGCAGGTCCGGGTGGCTCCGGCTGTGCCCACTCTCAGCCCCGCAGTCGCCTCGACTACCCGGGACTCCCGTGTCTGGTGGTTCTCTTCGGCTCCACGCTAGCGCGCTAGCGTCTCGGTGTGCATCAACCTCTTGCCCGGCTGGCCGCGGCGCGACTCTATCTGTGCACCGACGCGCGCCGTGAGCGCGGCGATTTGGCCGAATTCGCCGACGCCGCCCTGGCCGGCGGCGTGGACATCATCCAGCTGCGCGACAAGGGTTCGGCCGGTGAGCAGCGGTTCGGCCCGCTGGAGGCGCGTGAGGAGCTGGCGGCGTGTCAGGTCCTGGCCGCCGCGGCACGCCGGCACGGCGCCCTGTTCGCCGTCAACGACCGCGCCGACATCGCCCGCGCGGCCGGGGCCGACGTGCTGCACCTCGGCCAGGGCGACCTGCCGCTGGGGATCGCGCGCGACATTGTCGGGACGGACGTGCTGCTCGGCTCGTCCACCCACAGCGCCGATCAGGCCGCCGCGGCCGCGCGCAGCGAAGCGGACTACTTCTGCGTCGGGCCGTGCTGGCCCACGCCTACCAAACCGGACCGCGCGGCGCCGGGCCTGCCGCTGGTGAAGGTGGCCGCCGGGCTGGGAACCGACAAGCCGTGGTTCGCCATCGGCGGCATCGACGAGCGCCGGCTGCCCGAGGTGCTCGACGCCGGCGCCCGGCGCATCGTGGTGGTGCGTGCGATCACCGCGGCCGCCGACCCGCGGGCCGCGGCCACGCGGCTCAGTTCGGCGCTGGCAGCAGCGCGCTGATCCGGCGGGCCAGCTGCGAGGGCGCCTGGTCGGCCTCCGACGGGGGCCCGGGCATGCACCAGACGAAGACGCCGGTCTCGATCTCGATCGTGCGCGGCAGGTATCGCCGCCGCTCGTCGCCGTCGCCCAGCGGCAACACCGCCGGCGCGGTGCGCAGCCGCTGCCAGCTGGCGGCGAAGCCCGGGTGCAGCGGCAGGTCGGCCACC